>NZ_DALZXY010000056.1:0-22618 GCF_031988865.1 Arthrobacter sp. | reverse complement strand
CATCGGTGCCTACCTGCTCGGTGCCGGCACACTGAAGGACCTCTCGCTGGCGCTGTTTATCGGCATCATCCTTGGCACGCTCGGTACCCTGTTCGTCGCGGCACCGCTGTACGCCTGGCTCCGCCGGAAGGAACCTGAGATCGTGAAGCAGGCCAAGCGTGTAACCGACCGCCGTGAGCAGAAAACCCGTGCAGCCGCTGATTCCGCGGCGGCTCCTACCGCGGCGACGTAAGACTCTCCAGGCTCCACCACCACCGGTTCCGTCCCTTCCCCTGCGGGAAGAACGGAACCGGTGGTGTAAGGGCAGCAGTTTGGGGGCATAGACTGGGCAGATATCTGGAAAGAAAGGGCAGCAGTTGGCCGACAGCGCTACGCCTGCCGACAGTGCAGGAAAAGACCGGGGAACGTCCGCAGCCCCAGGTACCGGGAACTCCCAGGAAACAAGCCCGGGAAACAACGGATCTGCCGGAGTCCAGGTGAAACCCGGACCGGTGGAACCGGGATCCAATCCTGCCCCGAAGCCACTTCCCAAACCGGTACAGGTACGCCGCCAAGGAACCCGGGCCAGGCTGGCACGCCTGGCCGGACGCGGCGGCACGGCCTACTCACCGATGCTGGAACCGCTGCTGCGCACCGTCCGCGCCAACAACCCGCGCGAGGACCTGGACCTTATCCAGCGCGCCTACCTGGTCGCCGAGCGCAGCCACGAAGGCCAGAAGCGCAAGAGCGGGGACCCGTACATTACCCACCCGGTGGCAGTGGCCACCATCCTGGCCGAACTGGGGATGACCGGAACCACCCTGGCCGCCGCGCTGCTGCACGACACCGTCGAGGACACGGCGTACACCCTGGACGAACTGCGCAGCGAGTTCGGGCCGGAAGTCGCCATGCTGGTAGACGGCGTTACCAAGCTGGACAAGGTGACCTTCGGTGACGCGGCCCAGTCCGAAACCGTCCGCAAAATGGTCGTGGCGATGGCCAAGGACATCCGCGTCCTGGTTATCAAGCTCGCTGACCGGCTGCACAACGCCAGGACCTGGCGCTTCGTCTCCCCTGAATCGTCTGCCCGCAAGGCCCGGGAAACGCTGGAAATCTTCGCTCCGCTGGCCCACCGGCTTGGTATGAACACCATCAAGTGGGAACTGGAGGATCTCTCCTTCGCAGCCCTGCACCCGAAGGTGTACGACGAAATCGTCCGGATGGTCGGTGACCGTACCCCGGAGCGCGAGAAGTACCTCAGCACCGTGCGCAGCCAGATTGCGGATGACCTGCACAACGTCAAGATCAAGGCCACGATCACCGGCCGCCCCAAGCACTACTACTCGATCTACCAGAAGATGATCGTGCGGGGTAAGGACTTCGACGACATCCATGACCTGATGGGCGTCCGTGTCCTGGTGGACTCCGTCCGCGACTGTTACGCCACCCTCGGTGCGCTGCACGCGCGCTGGAACCCCCTGCCCGGGCGGTTCAAGGACTACATCGCGATGCCGAAGTTCAACATGTACCAGTCACTGCACACCACGGTGATCGGCCCCGGCGGCAAGCCGGTGGAAATCCAGATCCGCACCCATGACATGCACCGCCGGGCAGAGTACGGCGTGGCCGCCCACTGGAAGTACAAGGACACCGCCAAGAACGGCGGCACCGTTCCGGACAACAGCGACATGGGCTGGCTGCGCTCCCTGGTGGACTGGCAGCAGGAAACCTCTGATCCGGATGAATTCCTGGACTCCCTGCGCTTTGAGATCAACGCCCGCGAAGTGTTCGTCTTCACCCCCAAGGGCGAGGTCATGGCGCTGCCAGCCGGGTCGACCCCTGTCGACTTTGCCTACGCGGTGCATACCGAAGTGGGACACCGGACCATCGGCGCCCGGGTCAACGGAAAGCTGGTGCCGCTCAACAGCGAACTCCAGCACGGCGACTGGGTGGAAATCTTCACCTCCAAGGCCGAAGGCGCCGGGCCCAGCCAGGACTGGCAGGGCTTCGTCAAGAGCCCCCGCGCCCGGAACAAGATCCGCCAGTGGTTCACCAAGGAACGCCGCGAAGAGGCAATCGAAAAGGGCAAGGACCTGCTCACCCGCGGAATGCGGAAGCAGAACCTTCCCCTGCAGCGGCTGATGAGCCACGACGCCCTGGTGGCAGTGGCGCAGGAGCTGCACCACCAGGACATTTCGGCCCTGTACGCGGCGGTCGGCGACGGACATACGTCGGCACAGAACGTCATCGAACACCTGGTCAGCCTTATGGGCGGTCACCAGGGGGCGGAGGAAGACCTCGCGGAGACGCCGGTGTCCTCCACCGCACGGCGTCCGAAGTTCTCCGACTCCGGCGTGACCGTGCGTGGTGTCGGGGATGTGTGGGTGAAACTCGCCCGCTGCTGCACCCCGGTGCCGCCGGATCCAATCGTGGGCTTCGTGACGCGCGGTTCAGGCGTTTCGGTGCACCGCACCGACTGCCGCAACGTGCAGGAGCTTCGGGACCAGCCGGACCGGATCGTTCCGGTGGACTGGGCTCCCACCCAGTCCTCGGTGTTCCTCGTGGAGATCCAGGTGGAGGCGCTGGACCGCAAGAGCCTGCTCTCCGACGTCACCCGGGTGCTTTCCGAGAACCACGTCAACATCCTCTCGGCCAGCGTGAACACGTCCAGCGACCGGGTGGCGATGTCCAAGTTCGTCTTCGAGATGGGCGATCCGAAGTACCTCAGCCACATTCTCAGCGCTGTCCGGCGCATCGACGGCGTTTACGACGTCTATCGCACCACAGGCAACCAGCGCCGGGTCTGAGCCCGCAGGGACCTTCAAGGCTTCCGGGGATCATCGAGGTGCGGCTGCCTCCGCCAGCTCCACCGCCTCGAGTCCCTGCTTGGTGCCTGGCACCCGTTTACCGTTCCGCAGCAGGGTCCTGACGTAATGCAGGGAGCAGTTCAACCCCGGTTCGCGGGACATTAGTCCCAGCACAGCGGCAGCTTCGGCGAGCGGGGCCTGAAGTGCGACGTCGACGGCGGTCCGCAGCGGTTGCGTCACCATCACTCCGCCAAGGTCCAGCCGGTCCGCCGGCCCGAGAGCCACTTCATGCAGCACGGCCCCGCTGAACGGCGGCAGCGACGAGGTGCGGCGGCGGTTATCCACCAACAGCGTGAGCCGGCGCGGCGGGGGAGCGCAGCCGTAAATCCAGGCGGCGCTGAGCCGGCCGAATACATACCGCCCCCGGAGCGTGGGCGGTAGCTGGTGCGCGGCCGCCAACGCGCGGGCGAGCGGCCCGGGACGCACATCCCAGCGCACATAGGTGGAGCCATAGACCCGGGTCACCAACAGGTCCCGGCACATCCCCTGCAGTTCCGCTGCCGAGAAAAGGTCGCCCGCATGGAAGATGGCACCCCCGGTGGAGGTAATCTCCGGGATGGAACCGGGGTGTGGGCGCGGCAATGACATGGCTCCAGACTGTCCTGCCGGCCGGAAATGCAACAGGCCCGGATCCCGCCTGTGGAAAAGCGGAATCCGGACCTGCCGCATTCAAACTGCTGGGGACGGGTGCTGCCACCCGGCCGCCGGTCTACTAGGAGAAGTCCTGGGCCGAGCGGCGGAGCGTTTCCAGCCACTCCTTCCGGGCTTCCAATGCCTCACGGGCATCAGCGATCTTCTTGGCGTTGCCGTCCTTCTCTGCGGCCGCGAGGTCCTCCTCGAGGGAGGCGATCGCGGCTTCGAGCTGGCTGAGGGCGCTGTTGGTGCGGGCCTTGGTTTCCGGGTTGCTCCGCTGCCAGTGCTCGTCCTCGGCAGCCTTCACGGCTTCCTCGACCTTCCGGATTCCAGCTTCCATCCGGCCCATGTCGGCGCGCGGAACCTTCCCGGCTTCTTCCCAACGGTCGCGGATGGACTGCAGGGCCTTGCGTGCCGCGTTCAGGTCGGTGACGGGCAGGATGCCCTGCGCTTCGCGCAGCAGGCCTTCCTTCACGACCAGGTTGGCGGCAAATTCTTCGTCAATGACCTCATTGGCTGCCTGTCGTGCAGCGAAGAACTTGTCCTGGGCAGCACGGAAGCGGGCCCACAGGGCGTCGTCATCCTTGCGGCTGGCCCGCTTGGAAGCCTTCCACTCGTCCATCAGGCTCCGGTACTCGGAGGCGGTGTTACCCCAGTCGGTGGACGTGGAGAGTGCCTCTGCGCGGGCGATGAGTTCTTCCTTCGCGCGCTTGGCCTCAGCATTCTCATTGTCCAGCTGTGAGAAATAGGCGCGGCGGTGCCGGTCGAAAACCGTCCGGGCGGAGCGGAAACGCTTCCACAGGGTGTCTTCGTTGCTGCGGCCCAGCCGCGGGCCGTTCTTCTGCGCGGCCTTCCACGCTTCGAACAGCTCGTTCATCCGGTTGCTGCTGGTCTTCCACTGGATGGTGGCAGGATCCTTGGCAGCAATTTCCTCGGCCTCGGCAACAATCGCTTCGCGGGCGGCAAGTTCACGGGCCCGGACAGCCTCGGTCTCGGCGCGCTCTGTGGCTTCAGCTTCCTTGATGCCGGCACCGAGGGCTTCGATGCGCGCGTCGAGGGCCAGCACATCGCCGACCATCTTGCGCTCAGCGACCTGCTCGGCGAGGTGCTTGAGGGTCTTGTGCATGTCCCCGGCAGGTGCCTTGGCTGCCACCCGCTGCTCCAGCAGCATGACCTGGCTGACGGCGTCGTCGTATTTACGCACGAAGTAGCTCAGCGCTTCCTCACGCGTCGCATCAGGGTACTGGCCCACGGGGAATTCTTCGCCGTCGACAATCAGGAAGACATGGCCGTCTTCCTCGACGCGGGCGAACTTTTCAGCTTCGTCCAGCGGTGTGGTGTGTGCTGCCGGAGGAGCTACAGCCGGCGCGGGCGCAGCGGCTCCGGGACGGGGCGCCGCGGGAGCAGGTACCGGACGCCGGGCCGCGAAGGCGGCAGGGCTGGGCGCTGGGGTGCCCTGGTTGTCCGGAGTAGTCCCGGTGGCTGTTTCGTCGGATTTCTGACTGTCTGTCACCGCTAAAAGTCTTTCACTCGATGGATGGCCTCCTGCGAAGCCCGCTGTGCCATTCTATTCAGGGTTACTGCAGGGTAAACGAGTCTATCGTCACCGGTGTTAGGGGTTTTCCGTCCTGGACGCCGCCTGCCACCCCGGCTTCGGCAATGGATCCCAGAACATCCTGCCCTGACGTTACCTTACCCATTATCGTGTACCCGCCGGTCTCCTGCGTTATTACCGAGTCCTTGTAGACGATGAAGAACTGCGTACCGTGTGAATCCGTTGTCCCCGCGCGGGCGACGGCGATCGATCCGGCGGGGTAAACGCCGTCGGCGGGCGTGTTCTCAACCGGGCCCCACTGGTAGTCCGGGTCGGAGGCACCGGTACCGTCCGCCGAACCGCATTGCAGGACACCCATGCTCTCCCCGGTGGTCAGCCGGTGGCAGCTCTTACCGTCAAAGAAACCCTCATCCGAAAGGGACTTGAACACGGCGACCGCCTGCGGGGCCACGTTTCCGTCCAGCTCAATTCCCACCGGGGCTCCATTCAGGGACAGCGCACCGCTAAAGATGCGCCCCTCGGCGAGCGACGGGTCAGGAATAGCGGATGCACTGCCCGTTTCCGAAGATCCAGCCTTTGCCTGGCTCTCCAGCAGCGCCAGATCCTCGGCGGTGGGGCTGGAAGAGAACCAGAAGACCTGCAGGGCAACTGCCAGTGCCAGCACGAGGGCCCCCGCAATCCCGGCGTAGACATTGTCCTTAAGCCGCCGCCTGCCCTGGTTCCGGGCCAGGGCCTGCCGGGCTTCCATACGGGCCGCGCGGCGGCGCGCTTCACGGTCGGTGCGGTTGCTGACCTTCACCGCTGCCTCCTTCGGGGAACCTTGGTCTGGAACAGGGGGTTGGGCGCCGGGGCGGCGCCGGGGTGCTCTGCGGCACCCATTGGAGCGGAAGAGGCTAAAATGAGTGCCGCACACAGTTTATGCATGCAGCAGCTGTGGTTTCCCAGTATCCGGTCCCGGGCGCTCCGATGTGTCCGCACTGCCGGAGCCGATCCACCCTAAGGAGTTCTCCCGCATGGCACGCAAGGCCTCACTGTCCGGTTTCCCCGAATGGCTACCGCAGGAGCGCCTCGTCGAACTCCACGTACTGGACGTGCTGCGCCGGACCTTCGAGCTGCACGGGTTCGCCAACATCGAGACCCGGGCCGTGGAAACGGTCGGGCAGCTGCTGCGCAAGGGCGAGATCGACAAGGAAGTCTATGCGCTCAGCCGCCTGCAGGCCGAGGAAGGTGAGGGCAGCGGCAAACAGGACCCGAACCAGCTGGCGCTGCACTTTGACCTGACCGTGCCGTTCGCCCGCTACGTGGTGGAGAACGCGGGCCACCTGGCCTTCCCGTTCCGCCGCTACCAAATCCAGAAGGTTTGGCGCGGAGAACGTCCGCAGGAAGGCCGCGCCCGCGAATTCACGCAGGCCGATATTGATGTGGTGGGCGACGGCGACCTCCCGTTCCGGTACGACGTCGAGCTGGCACTGGTCATCGCCGAGGCACTCGGCGCCCTGCCGATCCCGGATTTCCGCATCCGGGTCAACAACCGCAAGCTGGCCGAGGGCTTCTACCGGGGGATCGGCCTGGAAGACACCGCTGGTGTGCTCCGCAGCATCGACAAGCTGGAGAAGGTTGGGCCGGCCCGGGTTGCCGAACTGCTGCAGGAAGAACTTGGTGCCACCCCCGAACAGGCTGACCTTGCCCTGAAGCTGGCATCCATCCGCACCGATGATGTGTCCTTCGCGGCGCAGGTCCGGGCGCTGGGGGTCACGAACGAGCTGCTGGAGACCGGCCTTGATGAGCTGGAGCAGGTCATCGCCGAAGCCGCCAAGCGGGCGCCGGGCAAGGTCGTCGCAGACCTGTCGATTGCGCGCGGCCTGGACTACTACACGGGCACGGTCTACGAGACGGTCCTGGTGGGTCACGAGCAGCTGGGCTCCATTTGTTCCGGCGGCCGGTACGACGCCCTGGCCTCCAAGGGCAGCCGCACCTTCCCCGGTGTTGGCCTCTCCATCGGTGTTACCCGACTGGTGATGCGCATCCTCAGCCAGGAGTTCGCCGAAGCCTCACGTTCCGTTCCCACGGCCGTGCTGGTGACCCTGGCCGACGACGATTCCTGGTCCGCGGCACAGGATGTCGCCGCGTCCCTGCGCGGCCGCGGCATCGCCGTCGAGGTTGCCGCGAAAGCGGAGAAATTCGGCAAGCAGATCAAGTACGCGGACCGCCGCGGGATCCCGTTTGTCTGGTTCACCGCCGACGACGGCAGCCACGAGGTCAAGGACATCCGTTCCGGCGACCAGATGGCCGCCGATCCAGCCGTGTGGACGCCGCCGGCCGAGGACCTTCTGCCGCAGGTCACCGCTCGGGGCTGATTCTTGCTCGGCTGATTTACTGTGGGCTGAATCTTGTCTGGCTGATTTACTGCGGTCTGGCTTTTGCTCGGCTGATCTGCTGCCGGCCTGATCTACTGCGGGGCTGATCTGCTGCCGGCCTGATCTACTGCGGGGCTGATTTGTTGCGGGGCTGAAACACGCCGGTTCCGGGTTGTGCCCGGCGGCTGGCCTATAGTGGCTGCATGAAAACCCCACTCCGGATCGGTTATGCGGCCATGTTGGAACAATTCCATCCGACGGAGGCCGTTGCTCTTTCCGCCTACGCGGAGGAGCACGGTTTCTCCGGAGTGATGGCCGCTGACCACTTCCAGCCGTGGGTTCCGGCGCAGGGACAGTCCGCCTTCGTCTGGAATGTCCTGGCGGCGCTGGGGGAGCGCACCAAGGGTGATATCGGTCCCGGAGTCACCGCGCCCACCTTCCGCTGGCACCCGGCAATGGTGGCGCAGGCCTCGGCCACGCTCGCTGCCATGTACCCGGGGCGGCACTGGCTGGGTCTGGGGTCCGGCGAGGCGCTGAACGAGCACGTCACAGCCCAGTACTGGCCGGAAGCACCGGAGCGGATCAACCGCATGTTCGAGGCCATCGAGATTATCTCCAAGCTCTTCGCCGCGTCCCTGGCAGGCAAGGACGTCCGGCACAGCGGCACCTTCTACAAGATGGAATCCACCCGGCTGTGGACCATGCCGGAGACCGCTCCGGAGATCCTGGTCGCCACGGCGGGCCCCGTGACAGCGAAGCGTGCCGGAAAGCACGCCGACGGCCTCATCACGGTGGGAGCGCCGCTGGAGAAGATCGAGGGATTGTTCGCACGGTTCGACGCCGGGGCCCGCGAAGCGGGGAAGGATCCGGACACTATGCCAAAGGTCCTGCAGCTGCACCTGAGCTGGGCGCCGACCTACGAGGAAGCCCTCGCCAACGCCATGACCGAATGGCCCAACGGCGGGATGAAGTTCCCCAAGGCGGACATCCGTTCCCCATTCGAGCTGGAACAGATGGCGCGCCTGGTGCGGCCGGAAGACTTCGAGGGACGGCTGCTGATCTCCGAGGATCCGGACGTGCACCGCGCCTACATCCAGAAATTCGTTGACCTGGGCTTTGACCGGATCTATCTGCACAACGTGGGCCGAAACCAGCGGGAGTGGATCGATACATTCTCTTCCAGCGTGCTGCCGGAGCTGAGCCGATGAACCCCGCGCTCTCCGGAACTTTTTCCGCGCCCGCCTCAGCCCCCCTCCCGGACACGCCGGCTGCCCAGCAGCTGGCCATCACCCCGGTGCACGGGATCGGGGAAGTGCAGGCCGGGGACGACCTGGTGGAACTGATTGGGGCTGTCTGCGGCCGGGACCTGCGCAGCGGGGACATCCTGGCGGTGACCTCCAAGATTGTGTCCAAGGCCGAGGGCCGCTCCCTGCCCGCAGACCGCCGCGACGACGCCGTCGCCCAGGAAACGGTGCGGCTGGGCGCCAGCCGCACGCATGAGGGCGGGACCACGCGCATTGTGGAGAACCGGCTCGGGATCGTCGCCGCAGCCGCAGGGGTTGATGCCAGCAACACCGCCGACGGGACGGTCCTGCTGCTGCCATTGGATCCGGACGCGTCGGCACGCGAACTGTGCCGCGGCCTGAAGCGCGACTTCGGAGTCGACGTCGGCGTGGTTATCACCGATACCCTCGGCCGGCCCTGGCGCGAGGGGCAGACCGACGCCGCGATTGGCGCCGCAGGACTGAGCGTCCTGCTGGACCTGCGCGGGCGGCCGGACCGGTCTGGACGGGCGATGTCCGCCACCGTCACCGCGGTAGCCGATGAAATCGCGGCTGCCGCGGACCTGGTGAAAGGCAAGACGTCCGGAGTGCCGGTGGCGCTGGTCCGCGGCCTGGACACGCTGGTGACCGTCGGCGGAATGGACCGCGACCCAGGCGCCCGGGCCCTGCTGCGCCCGGCCGCGGAGGACCTGTTCCGGCAGGGATCCACCGAGGCCTACGAGGACGGGCGGCGCAGCGGCACCCGGTCCGGCTACAACGCCGGTTACGACGACGGCCACGGGGCCGGGTACGAGGACGGGTACGCAGCCGGTTACGCTGCGGCAGCCGCCGAGGCCCGCCGCCGTGCGCGTTCTCTGGGCGGCTAATTCGTCGGGCGGCCGAGCACTGGCTTTCCCGGGATACCGCCGGCCGTTGGCAGGGACGCCGCCTAACGGCTGAGCGCCACCAGGGGCCGTCCCGTGGCCGGGTGTGCCAGCAGCACGGCGTTGACGCCGTAGACCTCCCGGAGAAGCTCCGGAGTGAGGACGCTCCCGGTCGGCCCCGCTGCGGCCACCCTGCCGCGGTGCAGGACGAGAAGGTGCGAGCAGGCGGCTGCCGCATGGTTGATGTCATGCAGCGCGGCCGCCACGCCGAGCCCGTCCGCAGCGAGGTCCTGCAGCAGGTCCAGGGTTTCCAGCTGGGCGGCGGCATCCAAATGGTTGGTGGGTTCATCCAGCAGCAGCACCGAGGGATCCTGGGCCAGTGCGCGGGCCAGCTGCACCCGCTGCCGTTCTCCGCCGGACAGGGTCGGGTACATCCGCTCCGCCAGATGCTGCGCACCGGCCGACACCAGGGCCCGCTCCACGGCCGCTTGGTCCAGGGGTCCGTCCGCGGCGAACAGGCTGCGGTGCGGCGTCCGGCCCAAGGCCACCACCGCCCGAACCGGCTGCGCGACGTCGTCGGGCAGCGACTGCTCGACCAGTGCGATGCTCCGGGCCCGCTCCCGCGTGTTGATCCGGTTCAAGGGGCGGCCTTGCAGCAGCACCGTCCCGGCATCCGCGCCGAGCACCCCGGCGAGCAGATGCAGGAGGGTGGACTTCCCCGCCCCGTTGGGCCCCAGGATTCCGGTGACTGTTCCGGGCCGGAGGCTGCAGTCGACGCCGTCAACCAGCATCCTTCCGCCGCGCAGCACAGACACGCGTTCCGTGGCCAGCTGCTGCTGGCCTGCGCTGGGGACCGCGCCCTGGACCCGAAGTGCGCTCCGGCTCATGAGGAACTCCGACGGCGGAGCAGCAAGGCAATGAAGACGGGAGCTCCGATCAGCGCAGTCACGATGCCCACCGGGATTTCCCGCGGATCGAAGACCGTCCGCGCCACTGTATCGGCGAGGACCAGGAACAGTGCGCCGGCCAGCGCGGAGAGCGGCAGCAGTGACCGGTGCCCGGTCCCGCCCAGCAGCCGGACTGCATGGGGAAGGACCAGGCCCACAAACCCTATCGATCCGCTCACGGAGACCATCGCGCCGGTGAGCAGCGCCGTGGCGCCGAGCAGGATCCACCGGACGGCGGGCACCGGGACCCCCAGGGCGGAGGCCGCCGTGTCACCAAAGGCGAAGGCATCCAGCAGCCGGCCACAGAACATCAGCGGAATTCCCACCACAGCCAGGACCGGAACGGCGATGGCGGCACTGCCCCAGGTAGCTCCCGCCAAAGACCCCATCAACCAGCCCAGGACCTCACGGTAGGAATCTCCCTGCGCCGTCCAGAACACGATAAAAGATGCCCCTGCCGCGGCGAGCGATGACACCGCCAGCCCCGCCAGCACGGTCCGGGTGGGAGTGATCGTCCCCAGCGCACCGGCCAGGGAGAGGGTAAGAACCATGGCGAGCATGGCGCCGGCGAAGGCGGCAGCGGGAAGCACAACGGCGGCACCCAGGAGTAGTACGGAGACGGCACCCAGCGAGGCCCCGGAGCTCAGCCCGAGAAGGTAGGGATCAGCCAAAGGATTGCGGGTCAGCGCCTGGATCACCGCGCCGCACAGTGCGAGCCCGGCACCGACGGCGGCAGCCGTCAGCAGGCGGGGCAGCCGCAGTTCCCGGATGATCGCTTCCTGCACAGGGGTTAGGGCGCTGTTTCCCGGTGCGAACAGGGCCAGCCACGCCTCCCGAAGGCCTAGGCCGGATGGACCCACGGTGAGGGCCCAGAACATGGCCGCCGCCAAAGCGGCAGCCAGCACGGCTGCAATCGACCAGGTCCGGGAGCGGGGATTCGCGGGGGTGGTTTCCGGGACTCCGCCGGCAGCCGCGTGGGCACCGGCCGTCTGCCCCGCCGGGCGGGCCGAAGCCTGCGGCACCCGGATGTCAGTCAAAAGCGGCCACCTGCTCCGTGAGGGACCGGACGGTTTCAACGTTCCGCACGCCGGCCTCCGATGCGGCGAAAGGCACCACCAGGTACCGCCCATTCCGGACAGCATCGAGCTGGGAAAGGACCGGATGGGATTCCAGTACCGCCTTCTTCTTTTCGACGCTGCCCCAGGCCGAGTCCACCAGCACAATCACGTCCGGATCGGCGGCGGCAACCGCCTCCCAGGAGTATGGACTCCAGCCCTGATCGATATCGGCGGCGATGTTTTCCAGCCCGGCGGCTTCGAGCATCAGCTGCGGAGCTCCGCTGCCGGCGCCGACATAGGGGGTGTCGGATCCAGAGCTGTACCAGAGGGCGCTCAGCCCGGCCTGCGAGGGATTCACACCGGCGAGTTCGGAGCGTTGCGTGTTCACCAGTTCTGCTGCCGCCTCCGGTGCGTCAAAGAGCCTGCCCACTTCCGTAATCGAAGCGAAAATGTCGTCGAAAGTCAGCGGATCGGGGCGGTAGCCGTCCTGCTGGCAGGCGGCCGGGGAGACGTAGGTGGCGATGCCCAGGCCAGCCAGCTGGGCCCGCTCCCCGGCGCCGTCGGCGGAGAAATTCGACTCCCAACCGGCAAAGACCAGGTCAGGGGCCAGGGCCAGGACGGCTTCCCGCGAGGGCACCTTGTCGGCCAGGACCGGTGGCACGATTCCCGGCTCCCCTGCGGAAGGTGCCCAGGCTGCGGGCACCGGGCCGTCGGAGAAGGCCGTGCCAACAATCCGGTCGCCGAGCCCGAGGGCCAGCAGCATTTCGGTGGAGGTGGACTTGATGGTTACTACCCGTTGCGGCGGGCCGCTGAGGCTCACGGGGCTTCCGCAGTTGTCCACTTCGACGGGATATGCGGCGGACGGATCGGTGGCAGCCGCTGCTGGTTCCTCGGGCTGCGGTGCGGAACAGCCGGCAAGCAGCAGGGCAGCTGTACACGCGAGGACAGTCCCGAGCAGGGCGGCGCGGCGGTGGGCCGGCCAGACGGTAGGAGGGGCCAGAGCGGGCCGGGCAGGCACACGGCGGGCAGGTGCACGGCCGGCAGAGGCGGTGCGGGCAGCATGAGCGGTTCGGGCAGGAGCGGGACGGGCACGTGTCATGGGACCTCGCTGGGAGCGATCTGGATGGAACATGCCGGTGCCCCCGCAGCGGTGCGCGTGGGAGGGTCCGGGAACTCATGGCCACGGCCCAAATCAAGGCCAGCGGATCCCGGCCAGACCGGCCGGAGATCGGTTGCCCGCCGCCGGAATGAAAGCGTACCGGCGGCAATTTCTACACTCTTGCAGACTGAGGCCGCATAGCCAAGGATGGCGGGCACGGAGAGAGAAGTTGCCCCGCAGCTTTATCTCCCACCCCCGGCACGAAATCTATAGCGCAAAGAATAGGAAAAGGCCCTGGCCGGCCTTTTGCGGAACAGGCGGCAGCAGTGCCGCCGGAATGTGGAGGCTGCTTTGACAATCGTCCGTACCGCCCTGACCCAGACAACGTGGACCGGTGACGAGGAATCCATGGTCGCCAAGCACGAGGACTTTGTTCGGCGGGCAGCCGCGGAAGGTGCGCAGGTCATTTGTTTCCAGGAACTGTTCCATGGTCCGTACTTCGGGATCGTCCAGGACAGCAAGTACTACGAATACGCCCAGTCGGTTCCCGGCCCGCTGACGGAACGCTTCGCCAAACTCGCTGCCGAGCACAACATGGTGATCATCCTTCCGGTGTATGAGGAAGAGCAGCCCGGGATCTACTACAACACCGCGGCAGTAATCGACGCCGACGGCACCTATCTCGGCAAATACCGCAAGAACCACATTCCGCACGTGGAGAAATTCTGGGAGAAGTTCTATTTCCGCCCCGGAAACCTGGGCTGGCCCGTTTTCGACACCGCCGTCGGCAAAGTCGGAGTCACCATTTGCTATGACCGGCATTTCCCCGAAGGATGGCGTGTCCTCGGGCTGAACGGTGCCCAGCTGGTCTTTAACCCCAATGCCTCCAAGCCGGGGCTGTCAAACCGGCTCTGGGACCTTGAACAGCCCACCGCGGCGGCCGCCAACGGCTATTTCGTCGTGGTGCCCAACCGGGTCGGAGAAGAAACCAACGAATTCGGTGAAGAGGCCGTGGACTTCTACGGAACCTCCTACATTGCCGACCCGCAGGGAAACTATGTGGGCGAGCGCGGGGCCCGCGACGCCGAGGAACTGATGATCCGGGACCTGGACATGGACCTTGTCCGCACTGCCCGGAACAACTGGCAGTTCTACCGGGACCGCCGCCCCGACGCTTACGACCCGATCACGGCGCCGTAGGCCGCTCGGGCGAGGCAGGGACCCGGAACAGAAGCACACAGGAAGGCAAGGAACGTTTTATGGCAACAACGCTCATCTCCGGCGGCACCGTCGTCACCGCCACCGGCCGCAGCGCCGCGGATGTCCTGGTGGATGGAGAGAAAATCGCGGCGGTCCTCGCGCCGGGCACCACCGCGCTGGGCCACGACCTCGCCGGAACGGTGGACACCGTCCTGGACGCCACCGGCAAGTACGTGATTCCCGGCGGCATCGATGCCCACACCCACATGCAGATGCCCTTCGGGGGCACCGAAGCCTCCGACACTTTCGAAACCGGCACCCGGGCGGCAGCCTGGGGCGGCACCACCACCATCGTGGACTTCGCGATCCAGCGCTACGGCGAACGCGTGATGGACGGGCTCGCCGCCTGGCATGAGAAAGCCGCCGGCGAGTGCGCCATCGACTACGGGTTCCACCAGATCATCGGCGAAGTCAACGACGACTCGCTCAAGGCGATGGCGTCCCTGGTGGACGAAGGCGTCTCCAGCTACAAGCTCTTTATGGCCTATCCCGGAGTTTTCTACAGCGACGACGCGCAGATCTACAAGGCCATGCGGGTCGGCGCCGAGACCGGGCTGATGACCATGATGCACGCCGAGAACGGCCCGGCCATTGACGCGATGGTCGCCGAACTGCTGGCCCAGGGCAAAACCGATCCGTACTACCACGGCGTTGCCCGCGCCTGGCAGATGGAGGAGGAAGCCACGCACCGGGCCGTTATGCTCGCCAACCTCACCGGCGCGCCGCTCTACGTTGTCCACGTTTCGGCCAAGCAGGCCGTGGAGCAGCTGGCCGCTGCCCGGGACGCCGGGCAGAACGTCTTCGGCGAAACCTGCCCGCAGTACCTCTACCTGTCCCTGGAGGACCAGCTGGGCGCCGAGGGCTTCGAGGGCGCCAAATGGGTCTGTTCCACGCCGCTGCGGTCCAAGCACGAACACCACCAGGACCACATGTGGCAGTCGCTGCGCACCAACGACATCCAGATGGTCGCCACCGACCACTGCCCGTTCTGCATGAAGGGCCAGAAGGACATGGGGGTGGGGGATTTCTCCAAGATCCCCAACGGCATCGGATCGGTGGAGCACCGGATGGACCTGATGTACCAGGGGGTGGTGGACGGAAAAATCAGCCTCGAACGTTGGGTGGAGATCACCAGCACGACGCCGGCACGGATGTTTGGCATGTACGGCACCAAAGGCGTGATCGCCCCGGGCGCCGACGCCGACGTCGTAATTTACGACCCGAACGGGCACACCTCGATCGGGCTGGAAAAGACCCACCACATGAACATGGACTACTCGGCGTGGGAGGGGTACGAGATCGAAGGCCATGTGGACACGGTGATGTCCCGCGGCAAGGTGGTCATCAATAACAACGAGTATCTGGGCAGTAAGGGGCACGGACAGTACGTACGCCGCGCAACCAGCCAGTACCTGATCTAGGGGGAGCAACATGGAATTTGGTGCGGTACTGCAGTGCAATCCTCCCGCCCAGCGGACGGTGGCACTGGCCAAGAAGGCCGAAGAACACGGGTTCGACTACGTTTGGACCTTCGATTCGCACCTGCTCTGGCAGGAGCCCTACGTGATCTACAGCCAGATCCTGGCCGAAACCCGGACCATCAAGGTGGGGCCCATGGTTACCAACCCGGCCACCCGGGACTGGACAGTGACGGCGTCGACCTACGCGACGCTGAACCAGATGTACGGAAACCGGACCGTGTGCGGGATCGGCCGCGGGGATTCCGCGGTGCGGGTGACCAACGGGGCTCCGACGACGCTGAAGACCCTGCGGCAGGCCATCCACGTCATCCGCGAACTCGCCAACTCCCGGCCGGTTGAGTACAACGGGGCCACCCTGCAGTTCCCCTGGAGCCAGGGCTCCGAGCTGGAAGTCTGGGTGGCTGCCTACGGGCCGCTGGCGCTGAAGCTGGCCGGGGAGGTGGGGGACGGGTTCATCCTGCAGCTGGCCGACGTCGATATCGCCGAGTGGATGATCCGCACCGTCCGGCAGGCGGCAGCTGACGCCGGCCGGGATCCGGACAGCCTTTCGTTCTGTGTGGCAGCGCCGATGTATATCGGCACGGACCGGGAGCATATGCGGAACCAGTGCCGCTGGTTCGGCGGGATGGTGGGCAACCACGTTGCGGACATCGTTACCAAGTACGGCTCGGATTCCTCCGTGCCGCGGGCCCTGACCGACTACATCGCCGGACGCCAGGGCTACGACTACAACGAGCATGGCCGGGCGGGGAACACGCATACGGACTTTGTGCCGGATGAAATCGTGGACCGGTTCTGCATCCTGGGCACCGCCGGCGAACACATGGAGAAGCTCGGCAAGCTCAAGGCCCTGGGCGTCACGCAGTTCGCCGGCTATCTCCAGCACGACAACAAGGAAGAAACCCTGCGGGTCTACGGCGAGACGGTGATCCCGGCGCTGCGGGACAGCGTGGCTGCGAAGGCCTGAAAGTGGACGCGTAGCAGGACGTGTGCGGGCCGCGCGTCCGCGCCCAGCACCCTCATCTTCTTAGCTGTTCCGATCCTGCTGACAGGCGCAACCTGCCTTGCAGTCCGCCGCCGCCGCAGGCTGGCCGTGCAAGGGCACCGGGCGCCACGTCATCGGGCCGGCTGATCGATGCAGCGCGAGGCGGCCGACTCACGCTGCATCGGGAAGGCCTAGCGTCCCGGACGGGCTGCCCACACTGTCCGGCTGCCGCGCATCGTCAGGTCGGTGCGCCGGGTCAGGGATTGTGGGCCCTCCGGGTCCAGCAGCTGGTCAAGGTTTGCCAGGTCTTCGGGCGAAAGCGTGTCCTCCAGTGCCGAACGCATCCTGGACAGGAACGTCTGGGCGCTGCGCAGAATCAGGTCGTGGTCCTGGTCCGTGGCGTACGTGAAGGTGCGCTGGTCGGTGACAGTCATGCCGGCGTCCCGGATGGCCGTAGTCCAGTTCGGGTGCGCGTTCCAGCCGGCGGTGGCTCCTGCCTCGTGGCAGCGCTGTTCGAGCCCCGGGGCGCCAAATCCCAGGTCGTCCGGCAGATGGCGCGGCAAGGAGTCCATTTCAACGACCACCAGAAGGCCTTCCGGGGCAAGGGTTTCGCGGATCTGGCTGAACACGCGGTCCGGCTCGCTCATGTGGTGCATCGAGGAGGCCGCCCAGATCAGGTCGACGCCGGTGAGTCGGGGCCAATCGGTATCCAGGTCGACCTGCTGGGTGGAGATCCGGTTGGACAGTCCGTGCTTTTCAACCGTCGAGGCCAGCCGTTCAAGCATGAACTCGGACTGGTCGACGGCCACCATGCGCGCGTCAGGAAAGGTCCGCGCCAGGCCGAGGGTGCCGGTGCCCGTTCCGGCGCCAAGGTCCATGATGGTTCCCGGGTTCTTCTGGTGGCTGGCGGTCCAGTCGAAGATTTCCTGCAGGTGCTCATGCAGCAGCAAGGCGTCCAGGTCCAGTGCTTCGGCCAGGCCCGGCTCGTCCGACTGCTGGTGTTCGTTGTGCCGGCTCTGCTGGTGGTTACGTTCCTGACCAGCAGGGTGGCCGTGCTGGTGGGTGTTGTGATGTCCATTGTGCGGTCCATGGGAATGCTGCGAAGTCATGGGTTAAGCCTAAGCAGGGATTGCTCCCGTCGAATACACTCTTGCCTATGACGCAAGATCTTCCGGGGGACCTTTCCTTGGACTCGGTAATCCGCCAACGCCTCAAGGGGCTGCGCCTGGCCAAGGGCTGGTCCCTGGACGCACTGGCCGCACGCTGTTTCCTGAGTCCGTCCACACTGAGCCGCATTGAAACGGGTCACCGCAGGATCGCCCTGGACCAGTTGGTTCCGCTGGCCAAGGCCCTCGGAACCACGCTGGATCAGCTGGTGGAGTCCAGTGCTGACGACGACGTCGTGATCCGTCCGGAGCCCGAACACCAGCGCGGGGTGACGAGCTGGCTCCTGTCGCGCGAGCACGCTGCCAACGGCACCACTGTGGCCAAGATGCGGATCACCCCTGAACGCTCGATGGAGGACATTGGTCTGAGCGTGCATCCCGGCCGGGAGTGGTTCACCGTGCTGTCCGGAACCGTGAGCCTGGTGCTGGGGGAGCGCACCATCCTGGTTCAGGAAGGGCAGGCAGCCGAGTTTTCCACGATGGTTCCGCACCGTGTCGGCGCCCATGAGGGTCCAGTCGAGATCCTGACGATTTTCGACCACGGCGGCGAACGCGCGCATCTTCACCCTCATGAGTGATTGAACAGGAGAACCCCGCCAACGGCTGCGGAACTACCGGAGGGCATCGCGGAGTTGCCTGGCCGCGGACCCGAGGGTGGCATCGGCTACTGGCTGGTTTGCGGCCGGAACGCGTGATTCGCTCAGCACGCAGATCACGTAATCGTGTCCGTCGTCGTTCTCGAGGACACCAACCTCGTGCCGGAGGTTGAGCAGAGTTCCAGTCTTCGACGCCCAGCGGGAGGCATCGGAGGCTAGATCCGGGGAGAGCCTTTGACGGTGGACATTCGCATGGAGCGTCTCCCGAACCCGGGCGGCGGCCGCACCCGGCATCCACGACGGCCGCCACACCTCGGTGAGGAGGTTGGCGAAGGCCCGGGCCGTTCCGACGTTGGCCCGGGAATGGTCGAGCTGGGGGATGGGATGAGTGCCTTCGGTTTCACCGCCACGGTGCGCCAGCGTGTGCGCCAGCCGCTCATGGCTTGGGCCCAGGGCTTCCATGATTGTGGTGTGGAGGTCGGAGAGCCTGTGTCTGACCCGGATGTCCGGCAACCCGGCCCGGGCGAGCCAGGCGTTCACCTGCGAGGGATCGACGAGGGTGAAAAGTGCATCGGCAGCCGCGCTGTCGCTGAGAGATACGGCGAGGGTAACGAGATCTTCGACCGCAATGCGCGCCTCATGGCGAAACCGGGTGGTCCCGGTGGGGCCAGGACTGGATGCTGCTTGGGGCGGAATCCCAACGGTCATTGCCGGGTCAAGGGCACCGTCATCGATCTGCTCGAGCACCAACGCCGCGAGCGGCAGTTTAACGAGCGAGGCTACGGGGAACTGGCGGTCTGCGTCCAGGGAGATCTCGTCGCCCGATGTGAGGTCCCGTACGAGCAGCGAAGCCTGAAGCCCGGCAGCTGCGAGCTCTTCACGTACGCCGTCCACCACGCCGCCGGAGGAAGGGTGCGGCATCACAGGCGCCCACCATCCTCGTGTGCCAGGAACGCCGTTGCCATACCCCCGTCGATAAGGCCTGCAAGCGTTTCGTGGGTCGGTTCCGGGGCATGATGGGTGCGGGCTCCCCGCACCACTTCGATGGCGGCCCACGGCCGCCAAAACAGGCCTGATTCCTGCGCCTCACCCGGCGTGCACAGAAGATAGTCGCCGAAGCGGATGATTTCAGCCAACGTGAGCGGCCGGTCCTTGATGACGGCCAGTTGGTCCGCGGCCAGCCCGTTTGCCTGCATTCTCTGCTCAAGTCTTCCCCGGACGTGTGCGACGTCGTCCTCTTCGCTGACCCAGACTTTCAGTCGCCTGCCGCGTCGGGAACGGAGCTGGTCAAAGTGCAGGGGCGCGGCGTGGCCGTCGGCCCGTGCCACACCCAGCGGCACCGTCCAGGTGGCCTCGTCCGGTGGTGCCGGCAGAATGGCCGCGTCGAGCCACCCCTCGCCCAGGGCCTTCCGGCGTGCGGGGGGACTGTCCCTCCGCAGCTCGGCCGTCGGAAGGACGGATCCATAATCGACCAGCATCCGCGCGCAGACGGGATCACTCCACGAACGCGGGATGCCGATCCTAAAGGGCCGGGGGAGCGCCTGCCGGGCAGTGGATTCGATCGCGGAAGCAGCATCGACGAGCCGCTGGGCTTCGGGAAGCAGCATTCGCCCGATCACGGTGAGCTGTGAGCCGCGGCCGCCGCGCTCCATAACGCGGATGCCCAAGGACTCCTCCAGCATGGACACACGGCGGCTTGCGATCGGCTGCGCCAGCCCGAGGACATCGGCAGCGGCGGTGATACTGCCGTAATCCTCTACGGCCACAACCACCCGCCACGCTTGAACAATATCCACCCGACTCAGGCTACCCGGGGCCAAACACCGTGAGTCATGCCGAACCGGTATGGTCCATCCCGAATTCGGCTTGCCGGCTCGGCAGCCTGCTGAGGGAAGGTGGGTCTTTCCCGATCCCTAGGAGCAACCATGACTTACCACCCTTGCCGTCCCGCTGCCGCACTCGGGCTGTCCGCCTTGTTACTGGCACTCACCGCATGCACCGGGGCCGCCGAGGACCCGCAGCCGGGTCCGGACGTGTCAGCTCCGGCGGCCAGCAGTTTTGCTGAAGAGGCATTCGCCTCACTCGAGGAACGTTACGAAGCGACTCTCGGCGTTTACGCAGTCGACACCGGATCCGGGAAAACGGTCGAGCACCGTGCCGATGAGCGCTTCGGATACGCATCGGCGATCAAGGCGCTTTCGGCTGCCGCTGCGCTCGACTCGGCGACCGACGGCGGGCTGGACGATCCTATTCCCGTCGCCGCGGAAGACATCGTTACGTACTCGCCGGTGATGGAGGAGCACGTCGGCGGCACCGTAACCCTCGGTGAGGTGGCCGACGCCGCGGTGCGCTTCAGTGATAACACCGCGGGCAACCTTCTGTTTGAATATCTCGGCGGGCCGGCCGGGCTTGAGGATGACCTGCGCGGGCTGGGTGATGATATGACGAACGTCAAGCGGATCGAGCCCGACCTCAACCAAATTGCTCCGGGCGATGACCGCGACACCAGCACACCCCAGGCGCTGGCCACCTCGCTGTTGAAATATGCGGTTGGCGGTGAGCTGGAAGCGAATGATGAAGACTTGCTGATAAACATGCTCAAGGGCAGCACGACCGGCGATACATTGATTCGAGCGGGAGCACCCGACGGCTGGGAAATTGGCGACAAATCCGGTGCGGGCGCGTACGGCACACGGAACGACATTGCTGTTGCCTTCCCGCCCGGCGGCGGTGCACCGATCGTGATCGCCGTCCTCTCGAACCGCAGCGAACCCGATGCAGAGTATGACGATCGCCTTATTGCCGAGGCCGCGGAGACGGCCTTCGACTCACTGCTCAACGAGGGGCACTGAATCCCGGGAGAAGTTGTCCATGGGCGAAGCAGCGAATCGCGGTTAGGCGGCAGCGATCTGCACAATGGTTCCGCACCGGACCGGCTAGCGCGAACCTGGCTCCCGCCAATAGCAGGCGTTACTGACGGCCGTCTGCCGCCAAATCGCTGCCTAGCTGGTGGTCCCTGCCTCTTCATCGTTGGCAGCAGCTTCGATCCAGTCAGTGACCTCGTCCGGAAAATAGAGGGCGGGCGTACCGCCGTCGGCGTCCGTCAGCGTGGCTGCAGGACCGCCGGCAGCCGCGACCTCCCGGGCAATGGCCTCGGGCACGGCATCGCCGTTATTGTTGATCAGCCACGCTCTTGTTGCCGGTTCCAGGTTTGCCCACCACTGCGTCCCTACGGACGGTTGTTCGCTGTTCATGGGACAAAGTTTGGGCTGCCGAGCCGCGGATCAGAAGCCCCCTCGGACAACTGGTCCAGGTCAGTGCGCGACACCCGTCCCGGGGAGAATGGTTTTGCCGCGGCGGGCATCCTAGGCTGCAAGGAGGCTGCTTTACGCGGCCGCCGCCGGATTATTTGAGAGGACCCACCCTTGAGCAAGCTGCCCTGCGCCGAACTCCACCTCCACATCGAAGGAACCCTGGAGCCGGAGCTGATCTTTGCACTGGCTGCCCGCAACGGCATCGAACTGCCCTACGCGGACCTGGATGAGCTCCGCGCACGCTACGAGTTCACGGACCTGCAGTCCTTCCTCAACCTGTATTACGCCAACATGGAGGTGCTGCGCACCGAGGCCGACTTTGCGGACATGACCCGCGCGTACCTGACCCGTGCCGCGGCAGCCGGCGTCCGGCACGTGGAGATGATGGTGGATCCGCAGGCGCACCTGATCCGCGGCGTCTCGCTGGAGACCTGCATTAACGGCGTCGCCTCGGTCCTGGAGACGTCCCTGGAGGAATTTGGCATCTCCTCTGCGCTGATCGCGGCCTTCCTGCGCGACCGTTCACCGGAGGAAGCCTCCAAGGTGTTCGCCGATCTGCTGGCCATGAACGCTCCGATCATCGGGATCGGCCTGGATTCCGCCGAACTCGGAAACCCGCCGGAGAAGTTCGTGCCGCTGTATGAGCAGGCCCGTGCGGCCGGCCTGAAGCTGGTGGCGCATGCGGGGGAGGAAGGCCCGTCGCACTACATTGAACAGGCACTGGATCTGCTGCTGGTGGATCGGATCGATCACGGGATCCGCTGCATGGAGGACCCGGAACTGGTGGCTCGCCTGGAACGGGAGCAGGTGCCGCTGACCATCTGCCCGTTGTCCAACGTCCGGCTGCAGGCCGTGGATTCATTGGAAAGCCACCCGCTGCCGCTGCTGCTGGAACAGGGACTGAACGTCTCGGTGAACTCTGACGACCCGGCCTACTTCGGCGGCTACGTCGACGACAACTTCGCGGTGCTCCGCGAGACCTTTGACCTGAACCCCGCCCAGCTGGCGCAGCTCGCCGGGAACTCCATCACCGGATCCTTCGCCTCCGCTGAACGCAAGGACGAGCTGCTGGCTGAGCTGGAAGCCTGGCTGCTGGTGCAGGGGACGGTCTAGCTCATCGCCCGCGCCGGAAGGCCAGGCGGACGACGGCGCCGGCCACAATCGCCATCAGGCCC
>NZ_DALZXY010000055.1:19386-22734 GCF_031988865.1 Arthrobacter sp. | reverse complement strand
CCGGGAGCAGAACGGGGCGCCGTAAGAACGGGTCCGGGAGCAGAACGGGGCGCCGCAAGAACGGGCCCGGGAGCAGAACGGGGCGCCGTAAGAACGGGCCCGGGAGCAGAACGGGGCGCCGGAGCAGCCGGGTCGCTGGAGAAGACGGAGGGGCCGAACATGGGCCTGATGGAAATTGAACTTGCGAAACTGGAGTACCGGGAGCGCATGAATGAGGCCAGCCGGCGCCTTGCGTCAACCCGGCGGAGGGCCCCCTCGGCCACGGGTCGGGGGCACGCGAAGATCGATTCTCCGGTGTTATCCCTGCGGCTGGGTAGGTTCCGGTATCGGCTGTGGTTTACGCGAACGGTGTGGCTTTAGCTGCCCCTCGTTCTATTGATGGCACGAGTGGCTCGTGTCATTAACATGTGATCGGCTCGGTTGTTCGATGTGACTAGATTGTTCAACAACCCGTAGACTGCTGGAAATCAATGTGGCAGCCGCCACATCCTCCAGTGATCGGAAGTCAGTATGGACACGTCGTCCCCTCAGACGGCCCCGCCCCGCAAAGTGAAGGTCAAACCCAACGCCAGGCGCACCGCTTTGCTCGGTGCGATGTTCCTGATGGCGACCAGCGCGATCGGCCCCGGGTTCATCACCCAGACAACGGTGTTCACGGTCCAGCTCGGTGCCGCCTTTGCCTTCGCCATCCTGGTGTCAATTCTTGTTGACATTGCCGTGCAGCTGAACGTGTGGCGGATCATCGGCGTTTCCGGCCTGCGCGCGCAGGTACTCGGCAACAAGGTGCTTCCCGGGGCAGGTTGGGTGCTGTCGGGCCTGGTGTTCATCGGCGGCCTGGTTTTTAACATCGGAAACATTGCGGGCACCGGCCTGGGCATGAACGCGATGATGGGGCTGGATCCCAAAATTGGCGGCATCATCTCCGCCGTCGTCGCCATCCTGGTCTTCCTGTCCAAGAAGGCCGGACTGGCCCTGGACCGGATTGTGGTGATGCTCGGCGCTATCATGATCCTGCTGATGCTCTACGTAGCCATCGTTGCTGCACCGCCCGTCGGTGAAGCGCTGAAAAACACCGTGCTTCCGGACGAGGTGGACTTCCTGACGATCACCACTCTGATCGGCGGAACCGTGGGCGGCTACATCACCTACGCCGGTGCACACCGTCTGCTCGACTCGGGAACGTCCGGCACCGAACACGTCAAGGAGATCACCCAGGTCTCGCTGCTGGGCATCATCGTCACCGCCGTGATGCGCATGCTGCTGTTCCTCGCCATCCTGGGTGTAGTAGCCAGCGGCGTGGCACTGGCCGGTGACAACATGGCGGCCGATGCGTTCTACGCCGCGGCCGGCGAAATCGGCCTGCGGATGTTCGGCATCGTCTTCTGGGCCGCCGCCCTGACCTCCGTTATCGGCGCTGCCTACACCTCGGTGTCCTTTATTACGACGCCGGCAACCAAGGACCGCACCCGCAGCCTGATCACGGTTGCCTTTATCGCTTTCTGCGCGGTGATGTATCTGGTGCTCGGCCAGGCGCCCCAGACCCTGCTGGTCTTCGCCGGCGCGTTCAATGGCCTGATCCTGCCGCTCGGCTTCGGGATCCTGCTCTACGCCGCCTGGCGCCGCCGCGACCTGCTGCAGGGTTACGACTATCCGAAGTGGCTCTTGGGCATCGGCGTGCTGGCGTGGCTGCTGACCCTGTTCCTGGGCTGGAACTCGTTGTCCGGGCTCGCTGCCCTCTGGCAGTAGAAAGGACCCCGATGAACTCCGCAACCAATCCGCAGCCTGTGTTGGCCGATGCGGTCTCCACCGCGGCCATGTCCCCCGCAGAAGCACGTCTGCTCTTCCGCAGCGGGCTGGTCACGCCCACCGCCGGCTGGTCCGCTGGTTATGCCCAGGCGAACCTGATCATTGTGCCCAAGGCACAGGCCTTCGACGTCCTGCTCTTCGCGCAACGGAACCCCAAGTCCTGCCCGATCCTGGGCGTGCTCGACGCCGGGGAAACCACCGGCCCGCTGCTGGCCGGCGGCGACATCCGGACCGATGTGCCGCGCTACACGGTGTACGTCGATGGGGAACTGGTCGCCGATCCGACGGACATCACCGACTACTGGCGCGATGACCTGGTGACCTTCATCGTCGGCTGCAGCTTCACCTTCGAAGCGGCGCTGCAGGAGGCCGGCATCGGGATCGCGCACATCGACCAGGGCACCAACGTTCCCATGTACCGCACCTCGGTCCGGTGCGAACCGGCTGGGAGCATCAGCGGCCCGCTGGTGGTCTCGATGCGGCCGATTCCCGCGTCGCAGGTGCCCGACGCCGTCCGGGTCACCGCCCGCTATCCGGCCGTCCACGGCGCACCGGTGCACGTGGGAAACCCCGCGGAACTGGGCATCACGGACCTGGGCCGGCCGGACTTCGGCGATCCGGTGGAGATCAAAGACGGGTACGTCCCGGTGTTCTGGGCCTGCGGCGTGACCCCGCAGGCGGCCGTGATGGAGTCAAAGCCCTCGCTCGCGATCGGCCACGCCCCCGGGCACATGCTGATTACCGACGCGCGGGACAGTGCCTACCTGGTCTGATCTCTCACCTGAGAAACCGTCAGCTTCCGGTCGCCGGACCGGATTTCGCCGGATTGGCAGCCAGATGCCCCAGCAGCTCCGCTTCGGCCGCATCCAGATAGCCGAGCAGCTTCTCCGCGGCCTCGGCCCGGCGGCCGGAACGCAGCAGCTCCACCAGGGCAGCATTCTGCTCAACGTAGTGGGAGTGGAAGTCGGGTTCGGCGCTCATGGCGTGGAACACCAAACGCATCTCCGCCAGCACCCGGCTCATCATCATCGCCAGCTTCGCACTCCCGGAGGCAGCGACCAGGGCCTGATGGAAGTCCTGGTTCGCCGCCGCCATTTCCGAGACGATGCCGCGGGAGGCGGCCCCGCGGGCCTGGGCAATCACCGCATCAAGCCGCGGAAGGTCCAGCTCCGGTCCCCAGAGGACGGCCGCGGGTTCCAGCATCCGGCGCACCCGGTAAATCTCCCGCACCGCATCGGCGTCGGGCGAGGCCACGAAAACGCCGCGGTTGGGATACCGGGTCACCACCGATTCGAGGCTGAGCATGGTGAAGGCCTCGCGCAGGGTGTTCCGGGATACCTGCAGTGAGGCAGCCAGCTGCTGCTCCGAGAGCTTCGTTCCCGGCAGCAGCTCACCCGCGGCGATCCGGCTGCGCAGCACCTCGGCAGCCCAGACGGTGATATTCGAATGGTCGGCGCGGTCCGCGGTGATGTCCCCCAAATGCATCCCCCTAATCTAGCTGCAGCCGGGGAAGATCCGGGGCACCTGGAGAAGGGGAACCCC
>NZ_DALZXY010000055.1:1011-19376 GCF_031988865.1 Arthrobacter sp. | reverse complement strand
AGATGCCCCGGATGACTTAGGAACCGATCCGGCCCAGGGAATCCCCACGCCCGACGGCGGCACCCGGCTCGATCGCAGCGCGCGCGAAGGTTCCGGCGCGGTGGGCCCGGACGGTGGTTTCCATCTTCATGGCTTCCAGCACGGCCACGGGATCGCCCTCCGCCAGCTGCGCGCCGTCGTCGGCCACCCATTTCACCAGGCTTCCGGACATCGGCGAGGCCAGGCCGGCGGCGTCCTCGGTCCCGGCGGTTCCGGCCGCAGCGCCACCCTGTCCGCCACCGGCGCGCAGCGCGTTCAGCAGCGCCGCGGGAACCCCGACGGCCACGGCACGGCCGTCGACGTCGATGGTGATGGTTTCGCGCTCCGCGCCCGGCAGGGACGCCGCGATTTCGGGGGAGGCCGCCAGCGGTTCGGCGAACTCGGACTCGATCCAGGTGGTGTAAACGCCCAACTCGCCGGTGCGGTTGAACGCCTCGGAGCGCACCACAGCCTGGTGGAAGGGCAGCACCGAGGGCACGCCGCGGATGACCAGCTCGTCGAGCGCAGCCTTCGCGCGGCGCAGCGCCTGCGGCCGGTCCTCGCCCCAGACGATCAGCTTGGCCATCAGCGAGTCGTACTCACTCGGCACCACGGACCCGGAGCGGACACCGGAATCCATCCGGATACCGGGGCCGGTAGGCGGCTCGAACGCCTCCACCGGGCCCGGGCCGGGCAGGAACCCACGGGCCGGATCCTCGGCATTCAGCCGGAACTCGAACGCGTGTCCGTGCGGCACGGGGTCCTCCGTGAAGGACAACGGCAGGCCATCGGCGATGCGGAACTGTTCGCGGACCAGGTCCACGCCGGTGGTTTCCTCGGTGACCGGGTGCTCCACCTGCAGCCGGGTGTTGACCTCCAGGAAGCTGATCAGCCCGTCCGGGGAGACCAGGTATTCAACGGTCCCGGCGCCGGTGTAGCCGGCTTCGCGGCAGATGGCCTTGGCTGAATCGTGGATGGTCTTCCGCTGCTCGTCGGTCAGGAACGGCGCGGGCGCCTCTTCCACGAGTTTCTGGTTGCGGCGCTGCAGTGAGCAGTCGCGGGTGCCGACGACGACGACGTTCCCGTGCGTATCGGCCAGGACCTGGGCCTCCACATGCCGGGGCCGGTCCAGGAACCGTTCCGCGAAGCACTCGCCCCGACCGAAGGCAGCGACGGCTTCCCGGACGGCGGATTCGAAGGCGTCCTCCACATCTTCGAGGCGGCGCGCAATCTTCATGCCGCGTCCACCGCCGCCGAACGCGGCCTTGATGGCCACGGGCAGGCCGTGTTTCTCTGCGAAGGCACGGACCTGTTCGGCGCTTTCGGCGGGGCCGTCGGTGCCGGGCACCAGCGGTGCGCCGACACGGACGGCGATCTCGCGGGCCGTGACCTTGTTGCCAAGGTCGCGGATGGCCTGCGGTGAGGGGCCGACCCAGGTCAAGCCGGCGTCGAGCACCGCCTGCGCAAAGTCCGCGTTCTCGGAGAGGAAACCGTAGCCAGGGTGGACGGCGTCGGCACCGGCGAGCTGAGCGGCTTCGATCAGCTTGTTGATGTCCAGATAGGTGTCGGCGCCGGAGGCACCGTGCAGCGGCAGGGCTTCGTCGGCCAACCGTACGTGCAGGGCATCGGCGTCGGGATCCGAATAAACGGCAACGGAACCGATTCCGGCGTCGGCACAGGCGCGGGCCACTCGCACGGCAATCTCGCCGCGGTTGGCGATCAGGACCTTCTTCATGGTGTTCCTTCCGTGAACAACCCGGCGGCGGCCTCGGGGGAGAGGGGTGCCAGGGTATCGGGGTCTACAAAAACAAAGCGCACCGGGTGTCCGGGCGGCAGCTGAGCGGCGAGCGGTAGGTCCGCTGGCACGACGGCGGCGATCACCGGATAGCCGCCGGTCACCGGATGGTCAGCCAGGAACAGCACCGGCAGTCCCGACGGCGGGACCTGCAGCGAGCCGGCAACCACGCCTTCGCTGGGCAGTTCGCCGTCCCGGACACGTTCGAGTGGCCGGGCAGATTCGTCCGCCGGATCGGTTTCGAGGCGGACGCCGATCCGGTTGGATTCGTTGGTGGTGCGCCAGGTGTGGCCGGTCAGCGCGTCGGAGGCGCTGGGCCCGAACCAGTCCTGCCGGGGGCCGGCGGTAATGCGGAGCAGGGCCGGGGCTTTGCCGTCGCCAAACGTGCCGGGCCCGGTGCCAGCGGGCAGCGTGGACGGTTCGGGGGCGCCGACCGGCACACCGATGGACGCAGTGCCGATGGATGCAATGGACTCGTTGGATCCAGGGGGCTGGGTGCAGTTTCCGATGGGCAGCCGGGTGCCGGCCGCCAGTGGTGCCGGGCCGATACCGCTCATCGAGTCCGTGCTGCGGCTGCCGAGAACTGGGTCAACATCGATGCCGCCCCGGACAGCCAGATAGGAGCGGACCCCGCGGACGGGCGTGCCGAGGGAGAGCACTTCGCCGTCGAGCAGGGCGAACGGAGCGTTTAACGGCGCCGGACGGTCCGTGGAACCGTCGGGAGAGACCACCTCTGCGGGCAGCTCCGCGCCGGACAGCGCCAGCACGGCATCTCCGCGGGCGGTCAGTTCCAGGCCGCCGAAGAGGTTCTCGATGACGGCGGCGCCGGACGGATTCCCCACCAGCCGGTTGGCCTGCCGGGCTGAGCGGGTGTCCGCAGCGCCTGCGGCGGAGACGCCCAGATCCGCATAACCGGGGCGGCCCAGGTCCTCGATCAAGGATTGGAGGCCGGGGGAGTTGATTTCCAAGTAGGTCTGGTCGTGGACGGGTTGGAAAGTCCCGCCGTCCCTTAGCGCTGCGGATCCGCCCTCCTCCTCGCAAGCTCGGAGAGGGGACCCTGATCCTTCGCTTCCCGCTCGTTCCTCGCTCGGCGATGCGGGACTCACAGGACTTTCTAACCCGTCCACGTCTGAGTCCCCGGCATCAGTCCCGGCCTCGCATGGAGTAGTGGCCCTGGCACCGGTGAAGATAGAGGTAGTGGTGGTGATTAGTTCGCGGACAGGTTGGAAGATAACCGTGTCGCCGGGGCGGATCAGAGCCGGGTCCTCACGGGACAGGTCCCACATCGGGGCGTCAGTGCGGCCGATGAGCTGCCAGCCGCCGGGGGATTCCCGCGGGTAGACCGCGGAGTACTCGCCGGCCAGCGCCACGGAACCAGCGGGTACTGCGGTGCGCGGGCTGTTGCGGCGGGGCACGTTCAGGGCCGGATCGCCGCCGGTGAGATAGGTGAATCCGGGAGCGAAGCCACCGAAGCCGCCGAGCCAGTGGGTGCCGGAATGCGCCCTGACGACGGCTTCTTCGGAGAGACCGGTGAGGCGGGCCACCTCGGCGAGGTCGCCGCCGTCGTACACGGTGTTAATGGTGACCGTGCGGGTATCGGGCGCCTCGGCGTGCGCAAGGTCCAGGGTTTCGATGACTCCGGCGGCAGCTACGGCCTCGCGCCGGCCGGCAAAGCGGACCAGCACCGTGCCGGCGGCCGCGAGGACGTCGACCTGCCCGGGCAGGGGGTGCGCCTTGAGCTGGGCATGGAGTGCGGTGACATCAGCCAATGAGGCAAGCTCGACCAGAAGGGCGCGGGTGCCTGCCGGACGGATGCCGGTGATCGGCGCTGTCCTTATCCGAACCTCCGGCCTCATACGAAACTCTGGATGGTGACGCCGGCAGTTTCCAGGCCGGTCCGGACGGCGCGGGCCATGGCGACGGCGCCCGGGGTATCGCCGTGGACGCAGATGGACTCGGCGTGCATCGGGATCTCGGTTCCGTCCACTGCCGTAAGGGTCCCGCGGGTGGCCAGGCGGACCATATTGGCGGTGACCTGCTCCTCGTCGTGGAGCACGGCGTTGGGCTCACGGCGGGAAACCAGGGTGCCGTCGGGGTTGTAGTTCCGGTCCGCGAAGGCTTCGGCCACACCGCGCAGTCCGGCGGCGGCGGCCTTGTCCAGGGCGACGGCACCGGGCAGCAGCAGGACGGGAAGGTCCTTGTCGAAGGCACGGATGGCGTCAATGACCGCGCCGGCGTGGACTTCGTGGTGGACGATCGTGTTGTAAAGGGCGCCGTGCGGCTTGACGTACCGGATTTCGGAACCGGCGGCCCGGGCCAGGGCCTGCAGGGCGCCGAGCTGGTAGAGCACGTCATCGGCCAGCTCGGTGGCCGAGCAGTCCAGGAAGCGCCGGCCAAACCCGGCCAGGTCGCGGTAGCCCACGTGCGCGCCGATCGTGACGCCGGCGGCAACCGCGTCGCGGCAGGTCTGCGCAATGGTGGAGGGGTCGCCGGCGTGGAAGCCGCAAGCCACGTTCGCGCTGGAGACGGAGCCGAAGACGGCGGCGTCGTCGCCCATCGTCCAGTTGCCGAAAGATTCTCCAACGTCGCTGTTCAGGTCAATGACCGGCATGGTGGTCCTCTGCACATCAAATCGGGAATGGTGTCCCTTCAGTGTGCTTCATCACGTTGGATTGTTCAACAATCCGGGGGCAGCTGCACGAGGCTGCCGGTGCGGGAACCGTTAGCCGACGTCCATCCGCTCCAGCACAAACACGGGAATTTCCCGATCGGTCTTCGCCTGGTAATCGGCATAGGGCGGGTACGCCGCGACGGCGCGTTCCCACCACTCGGCCTTCTCCTCGCCGGTCACTTCACGGGCCAGCATGTCCCATTTCTGCGGACCATCCTGCAGCTCCACATGCGGGTGGGACTTCACGTTGTAATACCAGAGCGGGTGCTTCGGAGCACCACCGAGAGAGGCCACCACGGCATAGTCACCCTCGTGCTCCACCCGCATCAGCGGTGTCTTGCGCAGCTTGCCGGTTTTGGCGCCTTTGGTCGTCAGCAGGATGACCGGACGCCCGCCCAGCGTCGTGCCGCGGGTACCGCCGGAGGACTCAATCTCCGCGGCCTGCTTTGCTGACCAATTGCTGGGGCTGGGGACATACTCACCGGTGAGGGGCATGGCACCAGTCAACACCGCAGCGGCGGAATCTGGCCAGACCCCGTGCACCGGCGGCGGCAGCGGGAGCGCCGGGACCTGCAACCGGAGCCAGGAGCGGGGACTCAGGAAACCGGAGGCTCGAAAACCCACGGGGTCAGCGGCAGCTTGGCCGGGTCAAAGGCGGCCAGCGCCTCGGGCAGTGTCCCTGGCAGCCCCAGCGACTCCAGGATCATCGCCGTCGCCTCCTGGGCAGAAATCCCCAGGTCCGCTAAACCGCCCAGCGTCACCGCACCGTCGCGCTTCGCCAGCCGCTTCCCGGTCCGTCCCAGCACCAGCTGCACGTGCACGTACTCCACCGGGGGCAGTCCCAGCAGCGAGGCGAGGTAGGCCTGGCGGGGTGTGGAGGACAGGAGGTCATCGCCGCGGACCACCTGGTCGATGCCCTGAGATGCATCGTCGACGACGACGGCCAGGTTGTAGGGCGGGACGCCGTCATTGCGCAGCAGCACCAGGTCATCCACCACGCCGGTGTAGTCACCGTGCAGCACGTCATGCACGGTGAATTCGGAAACCTCGGAGCGAAGCCGCAGGGCCGGCGGACGTTGGCGGCGGCGCTGCTCCCGTTCAGCCTCGGAGAGGTTGCGGCACGTCCCGGGGTAGGCGCCGGGCGGGGAATGCGGGGCGCGGGGCGCGTCGGAGATTTCGCTGCGCGTGCAGTAGCACTCGTACACCCGGCCTTCGCCCTGCAGCCGGCGGATCGCCTCAAGATACACAGGAGTCCGGTCTGACTGACGGAGCACCTCCCCATCCCAGTCCAGCCCCACGGCCGCCAGATCCCGGAGCTGGGCGGCCTCGGCACCGGCGCGGGCCTGGTCAAGATCCTCCACGCGGAGGAGGAACTCCCGCCCGGTGCTGCGCGCGAACAGCCAAGCCAGCAGTGCCGTCCGAAGGTTGCCGATGTGAAGCTCCCCCGACGGGCTGGGGGCAAACCGGCCGGCTCCGGCCGGGAAGGCCGCAGGGGAACCGGGGCCGCCGGCCGGAAGAGTTTCGGGGGCGGCGGGAGCGCCGGGGGAGGCCGGAGAGCCGGGAGAGCTGGGAGGGACTGCGGGAAAATCAAGGGGCACGCCTCCCAGCCTACAAAGCCCGGGGCCCGGACGCGGCACGGGAGGTCTAGGCTGGCCCCATCCGCCACTCTGCCGGGAGGCCAGCATGCCGGACTACGGCCGTGACTTGTTATTCGGTGCGTTCATCACGCCCGTATCCACCCCGCCCCAGCAGGCCGTGGAGCTGGCCCGAACGGCCGAAGCCGCCGGACTGGACCTGGCCGCATTCCAGGACCACCCCTACCAGCCGCGGTTTCACGACACCTGGACCCTGCTCTCCTACGTGGCGGCGCGGACCACGCGCATCCGGCTGGCCACCGATGTGCTGAACCTGCCGCTGCGGCAGCCCGTCCTCGTGGCCCGCAGCGCCGCCAGTCTGGACCTGCTCAGCGGCGGACGGTTCGAGCTCGGACTGGGTGCCGGAGCGTTTTGGGACGCGATAGTGGCCGTCGGCGGGGAGCGGCTCAGCCCGGGAGACGCCGTGACCGGACTGGAAGACGCCATCCGCATCATCCGAGGGATCTGGGACGTTACCGGAAGTGGACCGCTGCGCGTGGAAGGAACGGTGCACCAGGTCAACGGCGCCAAGCGGGGGCCGCAGCCGGCGCACGACGTCGGCATCTGGCTGGGGGCCTACAAACCCCGCATGCTCCGGCTCACGGGGGCGATGGCCGACGGCTGGCTTACCTCGCTCGGCTATCTGCGCGGAGGCCCGGGGGAGCTGGCCGGGCTGAATGCGCGAATCGACGACGCCGCCGTCGAAGCCGGACGCGATCCGTCCGCCATCCGCCGGCTGCTGAACATCAGCGGTTCCTTTGGCACCCCCGAAACAGGCACGTCCACATCCGGGCTGCTGCAGGGGCCGCCGCGGCAGTGGGCCGGGCAGCTGGCCGAGCTGGCGCTGGAAGACGGGATCTCGGGTTTTATCCTGGGCAGCGACGACGCCGCCGACCTGTCCCGCTTCGGCGCCGAGGTAGCCCCGGCCGTCCGGGAAATCGTGGCGGCCGCACGGGTGCCAGGACCTTCTTAGCTGGCGCACCCTTCCCTGCCGGGGGCTCTGGCTCCTAGTCTGGGGCCATGACATCGGAGCTGTTGCTGCCCGCCCTGAACGCCGCCCGCAAGAGCCGGTCCGAAGGGGGGATTCCCGTCGGAGCGGCGCTGTACCTCGACGGCGCAATCGTGGCCACCGGGCATAACCGCAGGCAGCAGCTCGGCAGCGTTATCCGGCATGCGGAAATGGACTGCCTGGAAAACGCCGGGCGGCTGCCCTCCGGGTCCTACCGGAGGGCTACCCTGGTCACCACGCTTTCGCCCTGTGACATGTGCGCCGGCGCAGTCCTGCTGTACGGAATTCCACACGTGGTCATCGGGGAAAACCGCAGTTTCCGGGGCTCTGAGGACCTGCTGCTGGAGCGGGGCGTGCAGATCGACGTCCTGGACAATGACGCCTGCGCCGCGATGATGGAGGACTTTATGGCCGAGTACCCGGCGCTGTGGAACGAGGACCTCGGCCGGGGCTGAATCGGACGCGGGAACGCAGGAACTACCCCAGTTCGTCCAGTTCCTGGAAGAGGGTCAGCTGCAATCCTGCCGGTCCATTAAGCCGGGAATTCAGCGACCGCCAGGGAGTCTCGCGCGGCTCTGCCACGAGTTCGGCGCCGCCGTCCACTGCCTGCCGGGTGCGGGCGGCAGCATCGTCCACCTCGAAGGCGACCCTCAGCTTCAGGCTCGGCTGCCCGTCCGCCTCAACCCGGTCGATCATCCGCACCTGCTCCGGGTTGGAGAGCTCGAGCGTGGCGCGGCCGGCATCCAGGATGGTCACCCGGGCGCCGCCGTCGCCCTGGTAAGCCTCCTGCTCCGGGAGGCCGAGGACATCGCGGTAGAACGTGAGCGCGGCATCGTAGTCTTCTGCTTCGACGACCAGCCGCAGCTGGCGGACGGGGCTGTTGTTTTCCATGTCCGGGGAACAGCAGGGCCTCCGCCGGCATTCCCGCGGGGGAAGCGCACGATGGAAAACTGCGCTGGAAACAGCACGACGGCGACGGGCGCCTTCCGTGCAGAAGTCACCCGCCGCCGTCGTACTGTGGTGCCCGGACTAAATTCCTTCCCCATACTGAACCCGTGAATCCAGCGGAATCAGCGGCTTCGTGGCACGGTCCTTGATCTGCTGGACCATCCAGGTGTTGCCGTCCGGGTCGGCGAAGCCGAACATCGTGCCGCCGTCGCGCTCGTCGAGGACCATGATTTCGCCTGCCTCGACGCCGCGTGAGAGCAGTTCCTCCCGCGCGGCGGCGGCGTCGGCCACCACCAGCTGCAGTCCCTTGATGGAGCCCGGTTCCATCTGGTCCTGGCCGGGGAGATTGCCCATAACGATGGAGCAGCCTGACCCGTGCGGTGTCAGCTGGGCGAACTCCATGTTCTCGTTCACGGTGTGGTGATCGAGCTTGAAGCCGACTCGATCGGCGTAGAACTCGATGCTGCGGGCCAGATCGCTCACCGGCAGCACGATTACTTCCAAGGTCCAGTCCATGGTTCCTCCAAAAAAGGTTTCGGCAGGCGTCAGGCAGTGGCGAAGGCCAGCATCTGCTCAAGCTTGTCGTAGCCGGCGGCCATCCCGGATTCCATACCCGAGGAGACGAAGTTATCCCGGGTTTCGACGGAGGGGTAGAGCGAATGCCCGGTAAGCCGGGACCGGCCCTCCGGAAGGTCCTCGAAGTGCATGTAATCCAGGCTCGCCTGGTCGGGGTAGCCCTCATACTCGAAGGTCTGCAGGATGAACTCGTCCCGGCGGACGTTATGGAAGACGCCCCGGAAGGCGAACTCCCCGCCGTCGCCGTCGGTCTGGACGAACCGGTAACTGCCGCCCCGTGTCGCCTCGAACCCGTCGACCCGGGTCTCCAGGGCGTCGGGTCCAATCCACTGCGCGTAGGACTCCGGGTCAGTGTGGGCGCGGAAGACCTCGCGGGCAGGGTAGTCGAACTCCCGGACGTAATCGATGTACGGAACGCCGTCGGCAACGCTCACTTCCAGCGCGTTGGTCATGATGCCTCCTGTGCGGTCCTGTTGGCGGCCAGGGTGGCCAGCAGTTCCTCGAGCCGGTCATAGCCTTCGTTCATGCCGCCTTCCATGCCGGAGGACGCCATCCCGTCGCGTGCCTCCTGGGAAGGGTAGACCGAGCGCCCGGTGAGCAGGGTCCTGCCGTCGCCCAGGTCCTCGAAGGTCATGGACTCAATGCTGACGACGTCGGGATAGCCGGAGAACTCAAAGGTCTGGATCGCGAATTCGTTCTCCCGGACGGTGTGGAAGATGCCCGTGAAGTCGTAGGGAACCCCCTCCGGACCGGTGTGCGTGTACTTGTAGGAGCCGCCGGTGGTGAAGTCGTAGTGGTCAATCTCCATCTTCATGCCCCGCGGGCCCAGCCACTGGACAATCAGCTCCGGATTCCGGTGGGCCTCGAAGACCTCTGCCACCGGGAAGTCGATCTCACGGGAATAGTCGATGAAGGGAACGCCGTCCGGAACGGACAGCTGCAGTGCGTTGGTCATGATGGATCCTTTGCCTGCGGGCCGCTGCGCGCGGCCTGGTTTTGAAGCACGGTGTCGAGGCTGCGGAACTGCTCTTCGCGGACCAGCCGGTAACGGTCAATCCATGCGGTGAGTGCCTCCAACCGGGCGGGGTTCAGGTGGACGGGCCGGCGCTGCGCGTCACGGGTTCGCGTGACGAGCCCTGCCTGCTCGAGGACCTGGATGTGCTTCGAGACCGCCTGCTTGGTGATCGCGAAGGGTTCCGCCAGTTCGTTGACCGTGGCCGGGCCCCGGGAGAGCCTGGCGATGATGCGGCGGCGCGCCGGATCGGCCAGGGCCAGGAAGGCCCGGTCGAGGAGGGTGTCGTCTTGCTGTGCAGTCATTGCGGCCAACGTTTCAGGTGTATTCAAGGTTCTTGTTTATCAACCAATCGGTTGATTACTGACGAATTTACGCCCCGGGTCCGGAGACTGCAAGGGGTCGGCCGGACCTTTTTTCAAAGATCCGGAAACTGTCAGTGCTGGATGCAAAAGGCGGCCGACGGGGGTGAAGGTCGGGCACGAAACCCACACAATGGAGTCGTCGAGGAGGAAACCATGGCCAAGAAGATCTATGTTTCAACCGGAATCGATGTCGACGCCGTCGGGGGCTGGCTCGGCTCCTATGGTGGCGAAGAGTCACCGGGCGATATTTCGCGGGGCATCTTTGCCGGCGAAGTCGGCGTGCCCCGTCTGCTCAAGCTGGCGCAGGACCGTGATATGCCGGTGACCTGGTTCTGGCCAGGCCATTCGATCGAGACCTTCCCCGAGCAGTTCGACGCCACCGTCGCCGCCGGCCACGAAGTGGGAGTGCACGGCTACAGCCACGAGAACCCGATCGCCATGACCCGCGAGCAGGAAACCGAAGTGCTGGACTACTGCATCGACCTGATCATCGACCGCACCGGCAAAGTGCCGGTTGGGTACGTGGCGCCGTGGTGGGAGTTCTCCAATGTCACCAACGAGATCCTGCTCGAGCACGGTTTCCTCTATGACCACTCGCTGATGCATAACGACTTCACGCCCTACTACGTTCGGGTAGGCGATGCGTGGACCAAGATCAACTACGATGCCGACTCAGCCCGCGACTGGATGAAGCCGCTGGTCCGCGGCAAGGAAACCGATCTGATCGAGATACCGGCCAACTGGTACCTCGACGACCTGCCTCCGATGATGTTCATCAAGGGCAGCGCCAACAGCCACGGCTTCGTATCACCGCGGGAAATCGAGCAGACCTGGAAGGACCAGTTCGACTGGGTCTACCGCGAAATGGACTACGGCGTCTTCCCTCTGACGATCCATCCGGATGTTTCCGGACGCCCGCAGAACCTGCTGATGCTCGAGCGCCTGTTCGACCACATCGCCGGCCACGACGGCGTCGAGTTCGCCACCATGGAGACCATCGCCCGCGACTTCGCCGAACGCCACCCCCGCACCGCCGGCTGACGCCGCCTTCAAGCCACCGTTTTATGACGCCGGCGGCTCCGCCCGGCTCGGGTTCCGGAACCTCCCGAAGCTACGCTGGGCGGATGCTCACCGACGAGAGAATTGATCCGCCCCTGGCCGGCAACGAACGCGAAACCCTAAACGGGTTCCTGGATTTCCTGCGCGCCAGCGCCGTGTACAAGGCCCAGGGGCTGAGCGACGCCGATGCCGCCCGCCAGGTCCTGCCCTCACCCACCACGGTCTCCGGCCTGCTCCGGCATCTGGCCGACGTCGAACGCACCTGGTTCCGGGAACGGATGGACGCGCAGTCCACCGTCACCACGCGCTGGACAGACGAGGACCCCGACGGCGAGTTCCGGGTCAGCGAAAAGGACAGCCTGGCGGAGATCATCGCCGACTACGAGGCAGCCTGCGCCGAATCCCGCGAGGTGGCCGCCCGCTACCAGCTCGATGACCTGTGCCAGGCCGAAGGGTCGCCGCACAACCTGCGCTGGATCCTGGTGCACATGGTGGAGGAAACCGGCCGGCACTGCGGGCACATCGACATCATCCGGGAACTGCTCGACGGCGTGACGGGGGAGTAGGTTCAGTCCGATTGTTGCGCTCCGACCAGCGGTTTCGCCCGGTGGCGTCCGGCAGGATGCCGCTAAGCGTGATAGACACGAACCATGGCAACCACAGCATTCAAGCAGAACCCTGTCCGCACCGCCGGTGAACTTCCCGCCGTCGGCACCACCGCCCCCGCCTTCGATCTGGTTGGCGCCGACCTCTCCGCAGTCGCCCTGGGTGACTTTGCCGGACGCCGGGTCGTCCTGAACATCTTCCCGAGCGTGGACACCGGTGTCTGCGCGCAGAGCGTCCGCCAGTTCAACGAACTAGCTGCCGGCCTGGCGAACACCGCCGTCGTGTGCGTGTCCAAGGACCTGCCGTTCGCGCTGGGCCGCTTCTGCGGCGCCGAGGGCATCGAGAACGTGGTGGCCGCTTCCGCTTTCCGCAGCAGCTTCGGCGAAGACTTCGGCCTGACCCAGGCCGAAGGTCCGCTGGCCGGCCTGCTGGCGCGCGCCGTCGTCGTCCTGGATACCGACGGCACCGTGCTGTACACGCAGCTGGTTCCGGAAATCACCACCGAGCCGAACTACGACGACGCCGTGGCGGCGCTGGCGTAGCGTTCCGCGTCCCGGCGAAGGCCCGTTCCGCATTGGCGGAGCGGGCCTTTCGTTTCGGCTGCTCGTATAGGCTCACAGACATGGCACATACTTCCGAGGGAACCGAATTCGGCCTGCCCGCCCTGGGTGCGACGGTGCGGCTGCTGAGAAAACGGCAGGGACTGAGCCTTGAGGCGTTAAGCCAGCGGGCCGACGTCAGTTTCGGTGCCCTCAGCCAGCTGGAACGGGGCATGGGCAACCCCTCCTTTGTCACGCTGAGCAAACTGGCCGGCGCCCTGGGTGTTGCGCTGACCGAGCTGATGCAGAGCTCTGCCCGGGGAGACCAGTTGGTTGTCCGGGCCGGTGAGCGGCGGGTGCTGCCCGAGGAAGGCGGCACGTCGCCGCAGGCCAGGAGGGAACTGCTCACCCCGGGGCTGCATACGCCGCTGCAGGTAATCCGGACCACGCTCCCGGCCGGCTTTTCCAACGAAGGCAATGCCTTCCGGCATCTGGGCATGGAGTGTGTGGTGGTGGAGAGCGGCAGGCTGCGCGTTGTCCACGGGGAAAGGGTCGTCGAGCTCGAGCCCGGAGACGCCATGACCTACGCCTGCTCGACGGCGCACTGGTGGGCTAATGCCGCCGACGGCGAAACCGTTGTGCTGGGGGCGGTTACACCGCTGGAGGCGTAACCGCCCCCAGCTGCCAGAGCGCAGCCAGCTGGACGAGCTTGCCCAGTGGATCCTCGGAATCGTCCACCCGCAGGTCCATCGCCAGTTCTGCGGGGTTGGTATCCGGGGCGGCCGCAGCGCAGACGATCAGCGCGGCGCTCTGCCGTCCGCGGGCATCACCGCCGGCGGCTTCGGCAGCCTGCATCGCGTTGAGCAGTGCCTGGGCGAGTCCGGCCGCTGACTCATTGCGGGCGGCGCGAAGGTCTTCGAGTTCCGTTTTCAGGACGTGGGCGGCGTCGGCCAGTACCTGCGGCCCGGCCAGAAGGTTGCCGGCGGCTACGTAATCTGTGCCGACCAGGTGGCCGGCCCAATCTGAGCAGCCGGAACCGGTGTGGGCCGCCCCCGTGCCGGCCCAGGGAAGGATGGCCACCTGGCGTTTTTCCCACTCCTGGTCCAGCTGCTGCACGGCGGCGAGTGCCGCGGCGGCTGCGGACCCGCGGCGCAGTTCAGCCAGGACATGATGGCGTAACAGTCGGTTGGTGAATGCCTGCGAGACGACGCCTCCGGCCAGGGGTGCGAGGGCGGGCACGGCGTTGCCTACGGCCAGTGAATAGCTGGCCGTGGCTGCCGCTACATGCGGTCCGCTGCGCGCTATCAGCGAGTACGTCATAAAGGTTTCCTTCTCATCACAACTTTTCTGACCTGCGAAAAGTACTTGCCATTCCGATTTCCTTCATCATAATGAAACTAACATCATTTTACTGTGGACATCTGGAGGAAAGATGCTTGGACGGCGCACAGCATTGGCATTGGTGCTTACCGGTGCCTTGGCCTTGGGGGCCTGCTCCGCGGGAGAAAGCGTGGACCTGGGCGGAGGCGCGTCGGCGGGCGGCGGCGGAGGAGCCAACCTCGTGGTCGCGATCGCGGGGGAACCCGACCAGCTCGATCCGCATATGACCAGTTCCTACTTCTCCTTTGAGGTCCTGGAAAACGTCTACGACACCCTGGTGCAGCCGGACGCCGACCTCGAGATGCAGCCCGCGCTCGCAGAGTCCTGGGAAACCAGCGAAGACCAGCTGACCTGGACCTTCCACCTGCGGGAGGGAGTCACGTTCCACGACGGCACACCGCTGACGGCGGACGACGTCGTCTATTCGTACAACCGGATCATCGACGGTGAACTGGCCAACGCCTACCGCTTCGGGTCGGTGGAGAAGGTAACGGCGGCAGATGAGCTCACCGTCGAGATCGCGCTGACCGCACCCGCCCCGAACCTGCTGTCCTCGATTGGCGGGTTCAAGGGCATGGCGATTGTCCTGGAGGAGAACGTCGAGTCCGGCGACATCAAGAACAAACCGATCGGCACTGGCCCGTTCGCCTTCGACGCCTACTCCACGGGCGATTCCATTTCCCTCACCGCCAACGCGGACTACTGGGGCGGCGCCCCCGAGATCGCCGGAGTGAACTTCCGGTTCATCTCGGAGGCAACAACGGCGCTGGCCGACCTGCAGGCCGGGGAGATCCACTGGACCGACTCCATCCCCGAGCAGCAGGTGGCGTCCCTGACCTCGAACCCCGACGTCGAGGTGGGGAAGGTCCCCAGCAACGACTACTGGTACCTGGCCCCGAACGGTGCCAAAGCGCCGTACAGCGATGCCCGGGTCCGGCAGGCCATCGCCTGGGCCATTGACCGTGACGCCATCACGCAGGCAGCGACCTACGGCAACGGAACAACAAACCAGCTGGCCATTCCGGAGACCAGCGCCTGGTACAGCGACTACGCACCGTACTCCCGGGATACCGCCAAGGCGCAGCAGCTGCTGCAGGACGCCGGGATCTCGGACCTGGACCTGGACCTGATGGTCACCACCCAGTACCCCGAAACAGTCCAGGCAGCCCAGGTGATCGCCGCCAACCTCGCCGAAATCGGCATCACCGTGAACATCCGCACCGTGGACTTTGCCACCTGGCTCGACGAACAGGCCCTGGGGAACTTCGACATGCTGCTGCTGGGGTGGCTCGGGAACATCGATCCGGACGACTTCTACTACAACCAGCACCACAGCGAAGGTGCCTCCAACGCCCAGAAGTACGCCAACAGTGAGGTCGATGCCCTGTTGGAGGAGGCCCGCGGAGAAACGGATACCGACAAGCGCCGGGACCTCTACGCCACGGCCGCCGCCCAGATCGCTGACGACGCGAGCTACATCTACCTCTACAACCCCGACGTCGTGCAGGCCTGGTCGCCGAAGGTGACGGGGTACGAAGCCCGCGGCGACCGGGCTATCCGGTTCGCCGATGTCTCGCTCGAGGAATAAGGCTTGATGAATAAAACGCTGGCACGCTTTTTGCTTCGGCGGGTGGGGCATACCGCCGTGGTCCTGCTCGGAGTCATGGTGGTGGTCTTTGTCCTGGTGCAGCTGGTTCCCGGCGACCCGGTCCGGGTGGCACTGGGAACCCGCTACACCCCGGAGTCCTACCAGGCCCTGCGGGAAGCCTCCGGGCTGGACCAGCCGATCCTGCTGCAGTTCCTCTCCTATGTGGGGAACGCGCTGACCGGCAACCTGGGGGTCAGCTTCCGCAACGGAGATCCGGTGACGCTGATCCTCCTGGACCGGCTCCCGGCCACCGCTTCCCTGGCACTCTCCGGCATGGCAGTGGCCCTGCTCATCGCCTTCCCGCTCGGGATCTACTCCGCGCTGAAAGAGGGAACGGCCGCGGACAGCGTGATCCGGGCCATCAGCCAGTTCGGCGTCTCCGTGCCGGATTTCTGGATGGGCATGCTGCTCATCATGGTCTTCTCCTCGGCCTTCGGCTGGTTCCCGCCCTCCGGCTACGTGCCGTTCGGCGACGACCCGGGTGAATGGCTGCGCCGCGTCACCCTGCCGGCGGTCACGGTTGGCCTGGTGGCCGGGTCCATCATGACCCGGTACATCCGCGCCGCCGTCCTGGACGTGGTGGGCGCCGGCTACATCAGGACCGCCAAGTCCAAGGGCCTCAAGTCTGCCGTGGTTACCGGACGGCATGTCCTGCGCAACGCCCTGGTCCCGATCATCACCATTGGAGGAATCCAGATGGCGACCATGCTCGGCGGGCTGATCGTCGTCGAGGTGGTCTTCGCCTGGCCGGGCCTGGGCCGGTTGGTCTATGACTCCGTTGCGGCCCGGGACTACGCCGTGATCCAGGGAGCAGTGCTGCTCATTGCGGTGATGTTCCTGCTGATCAACCTGCTGGTGGACCTGTTGTACGCCGTCGTCGACCCGAGGATCCGTGTCTCATGAGCGCTCCCGCACTGCAAACCGACGCCGGAACGCGTCCCCCCAAACCGCGCTCGCGGACGGTCCTCGCGCTGCTGCTGCGCAACAAGGTCACGCTGGCCGGCTGCCTCGTCCTGGTGGTGCTGGTGGTGGCCGCCATCGGGGGCCGGATGCTGGCACCGTACGGGATTAACGACGTCGACATGGCCAAGGCGCTGCAGCCGCCAAGCGCCGGGCACTGGTTCGGAACCGATGAACTGGGACGCGATGTTTTCAGCCGGGTGCTGGTTTCGGCCCGGGTATCACTCCTGGTCGGTGCCGTCTCGGTCGGTTTCGCGCTGGCAGTCGGGGTAACCCTCGGGCTCCTGGCCGGCTTCTACGGGCGCTGGCTGGACACCGTTGTGATGCGCACGGTCGACGTGCTTTTCGCCTTTCCGGTCCTGCTGCTGGCCCTGGCCATCGTGGCGGTCCTCGGCCCGGGACTGGGCACCGCGATGCTGGCCATCGGGATTGTCTATACACCCATTTTTGCGCGCGTAACGCGGGCCTCGACCCTTGCCGTCAGGGAAGAACCGTTCGTCCGGGCGTCGGTATCCATCGGTGCCGGAAGCGGACTCATCCTGCGGCGGCACATCCTGCCGAATATCACCGGTCCCATCATCGTCCAGACCTCCCTCTCGCTGGCCTTCGCGATCCTGTCGGAAGCCGCGCTGTCCTTCCTGGGCGTGGGGATCCAGCCACCGGACCCGTCCTGGGGCCAGATGCTCTACACGGCCAAGGACTTTATGGGCGATGCCTGGTGGCTGAGTGTTTTTCCCGGTGCGGCGATTTTCGTGACCGTGCTGGCCTTTAACGTCGTCGGCGACGGGCTGCGTGACGTGCTGGATCCGCAGCACCGCAGTGTTGTGGAAGCGAGGGGGAAATAGTGGAACAGCCCGTGTTGGATGTACGCAGCCTGCAGGTGCGGGTTGGCGCCGCGCGAATCGTCAATGATGTCTCCTTCTCCGTCGGCCGCGGACAGACGCTGGGGATTGTCGGCGAATCGGGGTCCGGTAAATCCATGACGGTCCTAAGCGCCACCGGACTGGTGGACAGCCCGCCGGCCGTGGTGGAAGGTTCCTCGCGGCTGCTGGGCACCGAACTGGTGGGCCTGTCCCCGGCGAAACTCCGGCAGGTGCACGGACGCCAGGTGGGGTTTGTTTTCCAGAACCCGGCGACGTCGCTGAACCCGGTGCTGACCGTGGAGCGCCAGCTGACCGAAGGCCCGGAGACCCACCTGGGCCTGACCAGGAGGCAGGCCCGCGCCAAGGCCCTGGACCTGCTGGAAGCCGTGGGTATTCCCGACCCCGAGTCGCGGTTGCGCAGCTACCCGCACCAGCTCTCCGGCGGCATGAAACAGCGGATCATGATCGCCGTGGCGCTGGCCTGTGAACCGGCACTGCTGATCGCGGACGAGCCGACGACGGCCCTGGACGTGACCACACAATCGCAGATCATTGCCCTGGTGCGGGACCTGCAAGCCCGGATGGGCATGGCCGTGGTCTGGATCAGCCATGACCTCGGCGTGATCTCCGGTGTCGCCGAGGACGTCGCGGTGCTGTACGGCGGGCAGGTGATCGAACAGGCGCCGATCAGCACCCTCTTCGCTGCTGCCCGCCATCCCTACACCCAGGGCCTGCTCCGGGCACGGCCACGGATCGGGAGCCGGGAGGAACTGGTGGTTATTCCCGGCAGCCCGCCCGATCCGAAGTCCCTGCCGCAGGGGTGCGTCTTCTTTGACCGGTGTCCGCTCCGTTCCGATCCCCGCTGTGAGACCCAGCGCCCGCCGCTGCTCGAGGCAGCTCCGGGGCACTTGATCCGATCGTTCTGCGCCGAGACTTCCGGCACCGAAGCCAATGCCTGGGAGGCCGCGAATGCACAAGCCTGAAGCCACTCCGATCCTCTCCGTGCGCAACCTCAGCGTGCACTTCAGCGTTCCGACGCCGACGGGGGTGGGCACGGTCCATGCCGTGGATGACGTGTCCTTCGACCTGCAGGCCGGGCAAACGCTGGGACTGGTGGGGGAGTCCGGGTCGGGGAAATCAACGATCGCCAATGCGCTCATGCGGCTGGAACAGCCGACGGCGGGAAGCATTGTGCTGGATGGCCGGGACGTTACGGCGGTTCAAGGCCGCGAGCTGAAGGACATGCGCCGGCGGATGGCGATGGTGTTCCAGGACCCGTTTT
>NZ_DALZXY010000055.1:0-1001 GCF_031988865.1 Arthrobacter sp. | reverse complement strand
CCTGAACCCCCGGCAGTCCGTGGCCGCCAGCGTCGCCGAGCCGCTGGTGGTCCACAGCCTGGCCACCACGCCGGCCGCCCGGCGGGCCCGGGTGACGGAGCTCTTTGAGCTGGTCGGCCTGCCTGCCCGGTTCATGGACCGGTACCCACACGAGCTCTCCGGCGGCCAACGCCAGCGGGTCTGTATCGCCCGGGCGCTGGCCGGGGATCCGGACATCGTGATCCTGGATGAGGCGACGGCATCGCTGGATGTCTCCGTGCAGGCGCAAATCATGAACCTGCTCAAGCGCCTGCAGACCGAGCTCAACCTGACGTACATCTTCGTGGGGCACGATCTGGCCGCCGTGGACTATATGAGCCACAAGGTGATGGTGCTCTACACCGGGCGGTTGATGGAACTGAGCCCCCGGGAGGAGCTGTTCGCCAACCCGCGGCATCCGTATACCCGTGCCTTGCTCTCCGCCATTCCGCTGGATGATCCGGCCGCGGAAAAGGCGCGGGACCGGACGCTGCTGACCGGAGAGGTGCCCTCACCGCTGAATCCACCGTCCGGCTGCGTCTTCCGGACCCGGTGCCCGCTGGCGGTGGAGGCCTGCGCCACGGTGGTTCCGCCTGCGGTGTCCGTTGGGCCGGAGCATCTCGCTGCCTGCATCCGGGCGGACGAGCTGGCAGTGATGTCCGCATCGTGACCCCCGCGTGGGTGCGGTGCGGCGTGCGCGGAGGTGGTGTGGGCGCGTCGTGCGCGGAGAAAGCGCCTTGTCAGACGCCTAGGATGGTAGCGGGGGCGGCCGGCTGGACCGGCGGCGTCCCCGCAGTTTTTCGAACACAGGCGACGACGTTTTGGGGGAACGATGGAGAAGGACCAGGGGCTGCCCGGGCCCGCTGAGGAGCGCAACGACGACGGCGGCGGTGCCGGTACTGCCGGTGCCGCCGGTACCGGGGCGGAAACGCCCGGGCCGGGCACTGCCGGGCCGGATACGGCCGGGGGACAGGCGGGCGCGG
>NZ_DALZXY010000054.1:0-22768 GCF_031988865.1 Arthrobacter sp. | reverse complement strand
GGGCTAGGCCGCCGTGCCGGGCGAGGCCAGGCGGGGCGGGGCCAGGCGGGCCGAGGCACTGCCAGGCGAGGCGAGGCACTGCCAGGCGAGGCCGGGCCCGAGCCGTTCAGTGTTCACCTTTGGCGGCCTGGCCGCAGATCATCCCACCAGATCTGCGCACTCATCGCGACGAAACGCCGCGAGGGCCACCCGATCTGCGCACTCAAACAGCGCCAACACCAAACAGAGTGGAACAGAGCGGCAACCCCGCCTGATTTGATGCCCTCGCACCGCGTCCTTCGCGTCAGAACGAACGAAAGCCGATCATCAGCCTGCACTCCCGGCCGTACGGCACCTGCTGCCGTGGAGCCAGGGACAGACCATGCACGTTCACGGCTAAGGCTGGGGGCAGGATATCGCCGGCGGGGCAGGATGTCGCCGGCTGGAAGCGGAAGGCGGTGCGCAGCTAAGACGGCCGGAGGACACCGCGCCGTCGCCATCGCCGTCGACGGGACGGAACCCGACGCCGGCGTCGCACATTCAAACGAAGCCGGAGTGCGTGTGCCGGACAGCCGGGCGCTAGCTCTCGCGCGGCTTTCGATCGGAATCGATCACTACATCCGGGTTGGCGTCCAGCAGGGAGTCTTCCGCGGCGGAATCGTCCAGCTCTGCGCGGTTGCGTGACGGCGGTGTCTTGTCACTGAACCGGTTCTGCACATTGCGGGCAGCGGCGTCGCGCATGTCGCGGAAAAACAGGTACGTTACGCACCATGCCAGCACGGCCGCTACTAAGGCCGAGAGCACAATGCCCAGCTGCAGGAACAAGCCGGCAACGAAGAAGACGACCACCAGACCAAGGCGGAGAGCGGTAAATTTCCAGAAAGCCACGGCCCCATTCTACGGGTACTGGCAGGATCCCACTCCCAGGAAGTTCACGGACTCCGGAGACTCCCAAATTGGAAAGGCCGGTCCAGGGCTGCCTCAACTACAATTGGGGCATGCCCCGCTTCGTACTCCTCGGCGTCATTGTTTTCGCGGCCGTGATCATCTACTCGCTCATCGACTGCATCATGTCCAAAGCAAAGGAAGTGCGCAGCATCTCGAAGACGGCCTGGCTCTTCACGATCGTGCTGCTGCCGGTCTTTGGATCAGTCCTTTGGTTCCTCTTCGGACGCCCCGGTAACGGCCCGGAACCGAAGCCGCGCGCCGTCCGGCATCCCACTGCCCCGGATGATGATCCCGAGTTCCTGCGCAACCTCGAGGTGCGCCGCCGCCAGCAGGCCAAGGAAGAGGAACTCAAGCGCCGCGAACAGGAACTCTCCGAGCGCGAGAAGCGGGCCGGCCACAAGAACGACGACGAGCCCAGCAACTAGCCTCCGCGGCACCCCCACACGAAGGACAAAGCCCCGCACCGGAACACCCGGGCGGGGCTTTTCCATTCTCGGAATGGCCTGCCCTGGCACCCGGGGAGTGAAGATATCGGGGTCACAGACAGAGGACGCCGGGCCGCAGACAGTTCAGGTGAGCTGATTGGTCCGGCGAAAGGAGTCCCCCGCTCGATCCCGAGCCGGCACAGTTTCCCACTGAGTGTTAGGCGCGGGGCCCATGTGACCCCACTGGAACCAGGCGCCACATTCACTGGGAAACTGCGCAGATCCGGACCGGAAAACGACACGCGTTCCCACTCTGCGTTACCCATGAGACGGATGGGACCCCACCTGCCACAGGAGTGCTCAAAGAGTGGGAACCTGCGTCGGGCTGGCCCGCTGGTCACCCCAGCCCCGGCCCCGCGCCAGCGCCCGGCGGTCGGCGCCCACCGCTGCAAACGGTTACCAGCACCCGGCGCTGCCCAAACGGACAGGGCCGTTGGCCCGGCCCCACCCTCCCCAAACCAAAGAGGCCCCGTCCCGGAACACCGGGACGGGGCCTCAATAGAGGTGAAGCGGCTTAGACGCCGGAGTAGCTGTGCATACCGGAGAAGTAGACGTTCACGATGGTGAAGTTGAAGACCACGCAAAGGTAGCCGACGATCGACAGCCAGGCAGCACGGGTTCCGGTCCAGCCGCGCGTGGCCCGGGCGTGCAGGTAACCGGCGTAGACCACCCAGATCACGAAGGTCCAGACTTCCTTGGTGTCCCAGCCCCAGTAGCGGCCCCAGGCCTGCTCGGCCCAGACGGAGCCTGCCATGAGGGTGAAGGTCCACAGAACGAAGGCGACGGCGTTGATGCGGTAGGAGAACGTCTCCAGTGACCGGGCGGAGGGAACGATCTTCAGGAAGGCCAGCCGTTCGCGGCCGCCGGCACGGACCTTGGCCTCGCGGTCAGCCTGCAGCAGCTGAAGGACAGACATGGCGAAGGTCAGGGTGAAGAGGGCGGAGGCGATGACGGCGACGGAGACGTGAATGACCAGCCAGTAGCTCTGCAGCGCGGGGATCAGGTGACCCACCGGGGTGGGGAAACCAATAGTCGCAGCCATCATCATGATGAGCACCAGGCCCACGACGAACGTTCCCAGGAACCGCAGGTCGCGGCGAAGCAGGACCAGCAGGAAGACGACAGCGACCACCATCGCACCGGTGGTGCAGAACTCGTACATGTTGCCCCACGGCACACGGTGCGCGGCCATACCGCGCATAACGACGGCGGCGATGTGGATCAGTGCGCCGAGGACTGTGAGGGCGACGGCGACGCGGGCGGCATTGCGCCGCTCCCCCGAGTAACCCATGGCGTCATCAGCGGTTGGGGCGGGGCGACCAGTGTCCCACTGGCGGTTGGAATCCGCCGGGCCGGACGTGGCGCCAACGGAGGCCATGGCCTTCTTCGCGGGGGCAGCAACCTGCTCGGCGCCCGCCAGCTGGTCGATGGAACGCATGGTCTTGCTGCTCTTCGCCAGGTCCCAGGTGAACGCAAGGAACGCCACCGTGTAGGTAAATGCGGCCAGCAGCATAAAGAGGTCGCTGTATTCCGCGAGCCTGTAGTCGATGGAGGGCATTACTCGTCCTTACCTGTTTCTTCCGTGCGTCCGGTGCTGCCGGCCACTGATGCGTCGGCCAGGTTATCCGGGCCGGCCTCTCGGGTTGAGGCGGAGCCGTCCGCCATCCACTTATTTTCCAGCAGGCCGCGAATCGCTTCGGCCTCGGCTTCCAGGCGCGGATCCTCACCGCGGGCCAGCAAACCGTACTCGACCATTATGCGGCCATCCTCGTTCGTTCCCGTACGCACCCATACCCTGCGGCGGGAGAGGAACAGTGATGCGCTCAGTCCGGCGAGGCTGAGCACGGCAAAAAACAGCACGAAGCCCTTGGCTGGATCGTAGTGAACGTCCAGCGCAGCGTAGCGCAGAAGCCCGTCGAAGCTGATGGACCCCTTGCCATCGGGCAGGTCATGGATCTGGTTCATGGCCAGCACGATGCCGCCGGCGTCCAGTTCCCGGTTGTTCAGCGGTGTGAGGTCATCGGTGTCGAGGACGAACACGTTGCCGGGTACCCCGGTATCCAGCCCCAGGTCTCCGTAGTAGGAGTTGAGGTTCAGCTGCGGGTTGGCCGGGTCCGGGTCGCCGGAGAAGGAAACCCCGTCGCCGTCGACCATTGCAGTGGGCAGGAAGAACCCAACGAAGCCAAGCTGGTCCGGCTTCGCGTCGGGGGCCTTGATCACCATCAGCGAGGTGTAGACGCCATCTGTGGGAACACCAACCACTGGTCCCTGGAACGAAACGTTCCCCTCGCCGTCGCGCACCGTGACCACCGGCGCGTAGCCGTTGCCGACCAGGTAGACCCGGGATCCGCCGATGGTCAGCGGTTCGTTGACCTTGATGGTCTCCGCGCGGGGCTCGTCGTTGGGATCTTCCTGGACGGTCACGGAGGCGGTGAAGTCGAGGGGCTGGACCTTTCCGGTGCCCGGCTGGCGGTCGAACGTGACGTCAAAGTCATCCAGCGTGATCGAATACGGGGCGAGCTGGGACTCGGAGAAGTTTGTGCCCGGGCTGAAGGTGTCATAACCCACGAGGGTGTTCACGAAGGTGTCGCCTTCGACGACGACGCGCTGGCCGTTGTAGCCGACCAGTCCACCCACGGCCACGGAGGCCAGCACACCGATCAGGGACACATGGAAGACGAGGTTGCCGGTCTCCTTGGCGAAGCCGCGCTCGGCGCCAACGGAGGGCCGGTCAGTATCCAGGTCGCGGGCTTCCACCCGGTAACCGCGTTTGCGGAGCACGGCTGCCGCGTCCTTGGCGGCCTCGGCGGCCGTCAGCCCGGAGTCCGCCGGGACCACCAGTGTGCCGTATTCCTGCAGGCGGGAAAGCTTCTTTGGGGTCCGCGGCGGCTTGGAGCGCAGGGCCTTCCAGTGCACCTTGGCCCGGGGAACCACGCAGCCGATCAGGGAGATGAACAGCAGCAGGTAGATCGCGGAGAACCAGGCCGAAGAGTAAACGTCGAAGAGCTGGAAACGGTCCAGCCACGGACCGGAACCGGGGTTGTCCTCGATGTACTGCGTCACCGCGGCAGGGTTGGCCGGACGCTGCGGGAACAGCGAACCGGGCACCGCGGCCACCGCCAGGAGCAGCAGGAGGAACAATGCGGTCCGCATGCTGGTGAGCTGGGTCCAGGCCCAGCGCAGGGTGCCGAGCAGTCCAAGGGCGGGAAGCGCGACGTCGTCGCGCTTGCGTCCGCGTTTGGGCTTGCCGCCGGGAGCCTGTTCTTCCGTGGATCCGCCCGTTTGGGCTGGCGGCATCTGCATGTTTTCGCTGTCCGGTTCAGGTTTCAACTGGTTCTCATTGTTCTCTGGGGACGGGGTCCGGCGATCCGGCGGGCTGGGAGGTTTTTCATCAGGCTGGTCATCAGATCGGCAGTGTCACACTATCCACCCAGCCTTGGAGTTCATTAATCCAAAGGTTCCACACGCCGGTCACCATCAGCAGGCCGAGGACAATCAGCATGCCGCCGCCGAAGCGCTGCATGGCAACCCGGTGGCGGCGGAAGAAGGCGAGTGCCCCCATGCCCCGGCGGAATCCCAGGGCGATCAGCAGGAACGGAAGGCCGAGGCCCAGGCAGTACACGAACGTCAGCAGGGCGCCCTTGGCGGCCGAGGCATCGTCTCCGGAGAAAGAGAGCAGCTGGACGGCGGAAAGCGTCGGTCCCATGCAGGGCGCCCACCCCAGTCCGAAGGTGATGCCCAGCAGCGGAGCTCCCCAGAGGCCGGCCGGCGGCCGTGCTTCGATTTTGCGGTCCCGCTGGAACCAGGAAAGCCCGCCCATAAAGATCACGCCCATGAGGATGATCAGCGCGCCCAGGACCTGCGGGATCCAGGCTTGGTCTGCTCCGCGGAGCCAGCCGCCAAGCTGTCCGATCCCGGCGCCAATCGCCACGAAGACAACCGAGAAGCCCAGGACAAACAATGCGATTCCGGTGAGCATCCGGCCTCGCCGCTGCTTCTCCAGGTCCACCCCGGTCAGGCCGGTGACGTACCCCAGATAGCCGGGTACCAGTGGAAGGACACATGGTGAGAGGAAGGACACCAGGCCGGCGAGGGCGGCCACGGGGATTGCCAAGAGCATGGATCCGTTGAGGATCGTTTCCGCAAAGACATTGGCGGCAGGCAGGGCTGCAGGGACGAGTGGCGGCACGGCGGCTACGCGGCCAGCGCGTCGCTGATCAGGGCCTTGAGCGTGCCCTTTTCGGCCAGGCCCAGAATCCTTGCCGCAACCCGGCCTTCACGGTCCAGTACCAGCGTGGTGGGGACGGCCTGCGGCGGCACGAAGCGGGTCATGGCCAGCAGGACGTCTCCGTTCCGGTCTTCGAAGCTGGGGTACGGGATGGCGAAGTTCCGCTCGAACGCCTCAGCTGTTTTGGCTTCGTCCCTGACGTTCACGCCATAGAAGCGTGCCCCCTCCGGGGCGAAGGTCTCGTGGAGTTCCACCAGGTCAGGCGCTTCCTTGCGGCATGGGGCGCAAGCGGCGTACCAGAAATTAAGGACGACGACGTCGCCGGCCCAGTCGGCAGCGCTCACTTCGGTGCCGTCAAAAAGGGTGCCGGTCAGTTCCACGGGCTCACCGCGGTCAGAGGCTGCGTATTCGGTCACCGAGCCGTCACCGGCAATGTAGTTCTTGTTGTCGCCGGCCTTGGCCTGGGCGGCGAGGGGGTCTTCCGCTGTGCAGCCGGCCAGGGCGGCGGCCAGGGGCACGCCAACAGCCAGCCCGGCACCAATCCGCAGGAAGGACCTGCGGCGCATGGCGTCGGCCTGGTTTTCGCTCTGAGATTTCTTCACGTACATCCAGCTTTCATCGCGGCAGGGCGGCAACTTCTACAAGGCGTAGTAATTGTATTATGCGCCGGGGATGTTCGCCGCACCGGGCAGCAGGTCGGCCGACGGCTCAGCGTAGCGGACACCGGTGAGCACTGCGCCGTCGAAGTCCAGGGTGGTCACGGAGGTGAGGGTGCACTCCCGGTTCCGGGGATCATGCCAGAGGCGGCGGCCCTCGGCGGCCAGCCGGGTGACCCAGATGGGCAGCTGATGGCTGACCAGCACTGCCTCGGATCCTTCGCCACCCAGTTCCAGCGCCCGGATGCGGGCATCCTGGACCGCCGCCATCACCCGCTCCACCTGCTGGGCATACGGCTCACCCCAGGACGGCTTCAGTGGATTGCGCAGCAGCGGCCAGTACTTCGGATTGCGCAGCTTGCTCTTCACGCCCGAGAGACCTTCGAACCGGTTTTCGGCCTCGAGAATCCGCTCATCGGTGGCGATCTCCAGGCCGAGCGCCGACGCAATGGGAGCGGCTGTCTCCTGCGCGCGGGTCAGGGGCGAGGCCACCAGGTGCACCAGCTTCGCGCCGTCGTTCTTCTGGCCCTGCAGATAGGAGGCTACGCGGCGCGCCATCTCCTGGCCCAGGTCTGAAAGATGAAATTCGGGAAGACGGCCATACAGAACACCGTCCGGATTGAAGACTTCGCCATGGCGGACGAGGTGGATCGAGGCTCGGGACATGACTCCAAGTCTCGCAGAGAGGCCGGGGAAGATTAAATCTTCACAAACACTTGAACCTTTGAGCAATGTATGCCAAGCTGGATGCAAATGCATCTACTGGTGGTGCCGCAAACGCAGCACTGCCGACTACATACAGGAGTAAAAACATGATCCCCACCGGTCTTAACGCAGGCACCTGGAACCTCGACTCATCCCACAGCGAGGTCGGCTTCACCGTCCGCCACGCCGGAATCAGCAAGGTCCGCGGCAGCTTTGACAAGGTCACCGCTGTCCTGGAGGTCGGCCAGAGCCTGAGCGATTCGAAGCTCAGCGCCGTGATCGACGCCGCGTCCTTCAACTCCAATGACGCCAACCGCGACGCACACATCAAGAGCGCTGACTTCTTCGACGTCGAGCAGTTCCCGGAGCTGTCCTTCACCGCCACGAATGTTGAAGGTTCGGGCGAAAACTACAAGCTCACTGGCGATCTCACCATCAAGGGCATCACCCACCAGGTCACCCTGGACGTTGAGTTCAACGGCGTTGCCGTTGACCCCTTCGGCGCCACCCGCGCCGGCTTCGCCGGGACCACCTCCATCAGCCGCAAGGAATTCGGCCTGACCTGGAACGCTGCCCTCGAGACCGGCGGCGTGCTGGTTGGCGACAAGGTCACCATCAACGTGGACGTAGCCTTCGTCGCTGCGTAAGCACTTTCTCTAACAGAGGCATCCCCTGACAGGGGAAAGGCCCGGAACACCTCAGGGTGGTCCGGGCCTTTTGCATGGCCGGCGACATAGCCGGTGAAACTCCGCCCGCCGGCACTATGAGCCCCGCCCGCACCCATGCACCACGCCTTTCCTTCCTCCGGACCGGTTTAGCTGCCCGGAGGGCAAGTGCCCGCGCACCCGGCTTGCTCCAGTGCATGGGGGGATAGACTGGATTCCTGACTTTGCAGACGGGGGATCTGCCCTGGCCGGTTATATCCTCCGGCAGCCCATCCACACGGCAGGCGGCTCTGATGACCACTCCCAACGTCCCCGAATCCAACGATCCCAACGATCCCAACCTCCCCGGCGGATCCCCGGCAGGGGGTTCCGGCACGGGCGACGGGCAGGGACAGCCTCCTGAGCCGCGCTACGGCCAGTACAGCCAGCCCGAGCAGCCCCACACCCCTCCGCATGCCAGCCAGCCGGGTCAATCCGGGCAGCCGGGCCAGTACGGACAGGGACAGTACGGACAGGAGCCGGGTCAGCCGGGTCAGCCGGGTCAGCCGGGTCAGCCAGCCCAGCAGCCCGGCGCCTACGGCCAGGGCCAGTACGGCCAGGGACAGTACGGCCAGGGCCAGTACGGACAGCCGCCCTACGGGTACCAGGCTGCCCAGCCTTCCGGCTATGCGTCCCCCGGCGGACCGTCCGCGCAGACTGGCCCCGAGGGCCCGCCCCCACGTGAAGTCATGACCGGATTCTGGCTGATCCTTGCCGCCGGCGTCCTGGCCTTCATCAACAATCTGGTGACGTCTTTCAACCTGCCGGACCTGCTTACGCCCGCCCAGATCCAGGACCTACGCCAAGCAAATATCGATGTCCAGGATGTCAGCGGATTCCTGATAACTTTCTCGGTCCTCATCGCCCTGATTGGCCTCGGCCTGTACGTCCTGATCGCCCTCTTTGTCCGCAAGGGCCATAACTGGGCGCGGATTGTGGGGACGGTCTTCGCCGCCTTCTCCGTTTTTGGCCTGCTGGTTTCGCTCCCGGCCTACTTCGTCTCCCCGCTGGGACTGCTGTCTCTGCTGGCTACGCTGACAGGGATCGCGGGAATCGTCATGCTCTATCTGAAGCCCAGCAACGCCTACTTCCAGCGGCACCAGTTCAACCCGTACCGCCCGTACTAGCACCGGCCAAAACTATCTCGCCGAAGGCAGTGCGGGTTCGCCGTCGGAGTGGTCACAGCACAGCTCCCGGGACGTAGCGTTGATTGCCACACCGGGGAGCCTTGGGTCCCCGGAGGAGCAGTATTTCCGGTCTCCTGAAGGCGGCGACGACTATGACGACTCCCCCTCCAGCGTCCAGCTCACCCGGAGCGGACCACAATCCCATCTCCCAGCAATTCCCGCACCCGCGCATCGGTACCCGGGCCCACGGGCGCCGGCCAGAACCTACTTCGAGAGAGGACGGCACCACCCACGCAGCCGGTGGAAGCAAGGCCAGTCCGCGGCGGCTCTGGCCTAAAATCCAGTTCCGGCGGACCTTGCCCCGGAGGACCCCCGTGGGGGGCCACAGCTTCCCTGCACAGGACGCCCAGTCAGCACAAGCATTGACGCAGCCCACCACGACGGCGGATCCTCCCACTGCTTCAACGCAGGAGGGGGAATCAGGGCCCGCACAGAGGCCGCACCGTCCGTCACCCCAGCCGGCAGCCAAGGTTCCACCCCGGCCGGAGCACCCACCTGCACCGGCGCCTGAGCCGTCCCGGCGGCTTCCGGACCGTCGACCCAAACTCAAAGCCCCGATCGCCGTCAACATTGCTGCCGTGCTCATAGCAGCCGCCGGCGTCCTGGTTCTGGTTGTCAGCCTCCGGGCAGCCCTGGACCCCGGCCGGCCATTCCCTGTGGCCGCGATCCAGCTGCAGGCGCTCAAAGTGCCTCCCGAATCGGTACTGGCCGTAGCCAGGGTCGCAGACGTCGCAATCGCAGTCGTGACGTTCGGGCTCTATCTGTTCCTGGCGACCCTGATCCGCGAAGGCAGGAACTGGGCGCGGGCCTGCTGCGGAATACTCATCGCTGCCGCCCTGTTCTTCGGAATCAGGGATGACCTGGCGCAGCACGTCGGCGCTGCGCTGCTCGCGGGCGCGGGCCTGGCCCTGCTGTTCCTGCCGCACGTCGCACCGCACTTCGCGCCGCGCCGATCAGGTCCGGGACGCCTGCACTGAGCCTCAGGTCAGCGCAGCATCCTTGCCTGCGCATCCGTGGCCAGGGCTGACACCTGGGCCCGCTGGGCGTGATAGGCAAGGATCTGCAGCTCCGTTGCCATGTCGACTTTGCGGATCTGCACGTCCGCGGGAGCCTGCAGGACCACGGGGGCGAAGCTGAGGATGCTCGTGATTCCGGCAGCAACCAGGCGGTCGCACAATCCCTGTGCAACCTCTGCGGGAACGGCGAGGACGGCCATGTTGGCCTTGGTTTTCTCCAGGACACTCTCCAGCGCGTCAACCGGGCTGATCCGAAGCCAGCCGACTTCCTGTCCGATAATCATCTGGTCGGCATCGAACAGGGCCACGACTTCAAAACCGCGGGACCCGAACCCGGGGTAGCCGGCAAGGGCCCGGCCCAGGTGCCCGGCCCCCACGATTGCCACACGCCAGTCCAATGTGAGGCCAAGGGCCGCTGAAATCTGGCCGCTCAGGTACGGGACGTCATAACCGACGCCGCGGGTTCCGTAAGAACCCAGGTAGGAAAGATCCTTCCGCAGCTTCGGGGAATTGACCCCGGCGGCCCCGGCGAGTTCCTCGGAGGAGACACGTTCAATACCTTCGGTCATCATGGTGCCAAGTACCCGGAGATAGACCGTCAGCCGCGCGAGAGAAGCCGGCGGGATGTGCCGCCCGTGACCAGTTGCCGCCGGGCTTACCGCGTCACGCTCATCCGGGATACTCACTTCTGCAACTCCGTCATTTCCTCAGCACCGGGTCGGTCCCTGCGGACCGCCGGCCCGGTAATTCCCCACTCTAGGACCCGGCCGCTGCCTGACCAAGTGTGTTTGTCATCCACATCCCTCCGACGGATACGGGTTATGCGGCCAGCAGGCGCCGAAGCCGGGCTTCGTCGATCTGCCAGAAATCGCGCTGCACACCGTCGATCATCAGCACCGGAATTTCCTCGGCGAAGCGCTCCATCAGTTCCGCATCCTGTTCGATGTTCCGTTCCTGCCACGGGACTTCGAGGTCCGTGGAAACCCGGTGAAGAACCTCCCGGGCGGCTTCGCACAGGTGGCAGCCGGGACGGGTGAGCAGGAGAAGTTCGGGAACAGAGGGGTGGGTCGCGGGATCGTTCATGACATCAAAGATAGTCCGCTGTGCAACAGGTCCGCGTACTGGCCGGGTTTTTCAGTACACTCGATGCATGCTCCGATCCCGTGCCGTCCGTGCCGCCGACTCGCCGGCCGCGGCAGGCACCCCGGGAGAAGCCGCGTTTTTCGACGTCGACAACACCCTGATGCGCGGTGCCAGCCTGTTCCATGTGGCACGCAAGATGTACCAGCGCCGGGTTTTCACCCTCCGCGAAGCCGCCGGGTTCGCCGCCAAACAGCTGCGCTTTATGCTGCAGGGCGAGAACCTGAAGGACGTTCACAGCGTTCGTGACGCCGCTTTGGCCTTCGCGACCGGGCTTGCCGCCGAGGACTTCCGCACGCTGGGCGAAGAGGTCTACGACGAGATGATCGTCTCCAAGATCTGGCCGGGGACCCGTGCACTGACCGAGCAGCATATGAAGGCCGGGCGTCCGGTCTGGCTCGTTACCGGAACGCCCGTGGAAGTGGCATCGGTCATCGCGAGCCGGCTGGCCCTGACGGGGGCCCTCGGTACAGTCAGTGAAGTGACCGACGGTCTTTACACCGGGCGCCTGGTCGGAGAATTCCTGCACGGACCCGCCAAGGCGGAAGGCGTCCGGGTCCTGGCCAGGCAGGAGGGGCTGGACCTCTCCCGATGCTGGGCCTACAGCGACTCCTTCAACGATGTTCCGCTGCTGAGCATTGTTGGCCATCCGGTGGCTATTAATCCCGATGCCCGCCTCCGGCGGCATGCCCGGGAGAACAACTGGCCGGTCTATGACTTCCGGTCCGGCCGGCGGGCCGCCACGTTCGGGCTCAAGACCGCGTCCGTGGCGGGCGCCGCCTACGGACTCTGGCGCGGATTCTCCTGGGTCCGTTCGCGCTGATGCGCCGAAGGGGCGCGGTTCAGCCCGGCCCGGCCCACCTGAATTAGAACCGTCAGTTAAAAGCTGAAGCCCGCCTGATCCTTGCCGGACGGCGGGCTTCTGCGGTGCTAAGAAGAATCTACTTCTTATTACGGCGCTGGTGGCGGGTCTTGCGAAGCAGCTTGCGGTGCTTCTTCTTGGCCATACGCTTGCGGCGCTTCTTAATAACTGAACCCACAGAGTCCTCACAAACTTGAAATAGGAGCCGTGCCGGTCCCGTGGGCCGGAGGCCTAAAGGCCTGCTCAGCTTCGGATCCGGCACATACTAGCCATGATTGAAACGTTCCTTAACAGGGTACCGCCTCCACACTGCCTTTCCGGACAGCATCGGGGACACCCGCGGCCTGTTACAGCCGGTACGGTCAGGCGGTGCCGGACTGCCGGTCGATCACGGCGTTGCGCAGAACCTGCTGCACCGCAGATTCCGGAACACGGTAGGACCGTCCGAAACGGACTGCCGGAAGTTCTCCGGAATGCACCAGCCGGTAAACGGTCATCTTGGACACACGCATGACATCCGCGACCTCTGACACCGTCAGAAACCGCACGTCCGAGAAATTGCTCTCGTCTGCCATTTATTTACTGTTCCTTCGTTCGGAAGCAACCTGCGCCTGATACAAACTCCGGGACTGAAAACCCCGCGGGTTGCGGCGTTCCCAACTGTCCGTTCGTCCTACAGCCGGCGGCGTGTCGCCTTGATGACCATCTCGTGACCGTCTAGCACTCTACTCTAGTGGCTAGAGTAACCATAGTGGAAGTTTTTCCCGCTAATTGGGACTCTTCGCGACGATTCCCAGCCGGCTCCGGCTGCGCACCTGCCCGGCCTCAGGCTACTGCTTCCCGCGATGAACGACGACGGCGAGCAGCACCTGCCAGGACCCCCAGGATTCCGGCTGAAGTGTCCCAGTCCATGCACTTATCCGTGATGCTCTGCCCGTAGGTCAGCGGGCCAGGATTCTCGCTGTCGTGCGGCTGGGCGCCGCCCAGCAGGAAGCTCTCGAGCATGACGCCGGCCAAACGGTCCGCAGTGCCGGTGCCGGCTTCCAGCTGGGCAGCCAGTTCAAGTGCCACCTCCGCCTGACGGTGGTGGTTCTTGCCGCTGTTGGCGTGGCTGGCGTCGACAATGACCCGGGAATTCAAGCCCTTTCCGGCGAGCGACGCCGAAGCGGCCGCAACGTCGTCGGCGGAGTAGTTCGGGCCGGAGCTGCCGCCCCTCAGGATCAGATGCGTATCCGGATTCCCGGCGGTGCGGACCATCGAGGCCCGTCCGTCGCCGTCGATCCCCAGGAAGGACTGGGGTGCGGAGGCAGCCGCGCAGGCATCCAGGGCAATCTGCAGTGAGCCGTCGGTGCCATTCTTGAAACCCACGGGCATGGACAGCCCGGAGACCAGCTGGCGGTGGATCTGGCTCTCCGTGGTCCGGGCGCCGATTGCGCCCCAGCTCACCAGGTCCGCAACGTACTGCGGGCTGATCGGTTCCAGGAATTCCGTCGCCACGGGCAGCCCCAGCTCTCCGGCCGCAATCAGGAAGCGGCGTGCGGCGAACAGTCCTCCGGCAATGTCGTGGCTGCCGTCCAGGTGCGGATCGTTGATCAGGCCCTTCCAGCCCACCGTGGTCCGCGGCTTCTCGAAGTAGGCCCGCAGCACCACCAGCAGGTCCTCGCTGTGTTCCCGGGCAGCGGCCGCAAGGCGCCGGGCGTACTCCAGCCCTGCATCCGGGTCATGGATTGAGCAGGGCCCGACGATCACAAGCAGACGGTCATCCGCACCGTCGAGCACCGCCCGGATCTCGTCCCGCCCCCGGCTGACCACCGAGGCTAGTTCGTCCGAGAGCGGCAACTCGGCCAATAGATCGGCAGGCAGCGGACGGAATTCGCTGACGCGAAGGTCTGAAGTGGATTTCGAATGCTGCGTGGTGGTGAGGTTCATGGTCCCGTTATCCGTGTGTGTTGGCGGCGGGACCCGTCTTCAGAACCCCGCCGGATATGGCGAAGGGCAAGGGAAAGATCCCCTGCCCTGTTGGCTCTGAAGGTTGGCGTCAGCGAATTATCGCGCGGGCTCCTCCAGAGCCAACGAAAAATACGCATACCAACGGTTAGTCATGTCTAAGACCGTAAGCCCGGAGCCGGCACATGGCAAGTTGAGGAAGGCCGTGCTGCTTTATGACGCTGGGTGGTGACTGCAAAATGGCGGAGGAGAACGACGCCTTCCACTCACAGCCATGCGCTGAACAACGCGCCTTGTCACAGGCATGGGCGCCTCCGTAGGCTCGAGGTTCCAGAGCAGAATGCTTCGAAAGAGAGTGTTGCCCGTTGACTTCCAAACCCCAGGCCCTGACCCGCAGGATCCCCCGTATCCATGACCTCGCGCCCTTGATGCAGTTCAAGAAACCGCAGGTGGGACCGGCAGCACGGTTGCGGCGGGCCAGCACTGTCTGGGACCTGCGGGACATCGCCCGGCGGCGGACACCGAAAGCGGCCTTTGACTACACGGACGGTGCTGCCGAGGCGGAAATCACGCTCGGGCGCGCGCGTGAGGCGTTCGCGAACCTGGAGTTCCGCCCCGGGGTGCTGCGCAACGTAGAGTCCGTGGATCTCGCCACCACTGTGCTCGGGAAGCAGTCTGCCCTGCCCTTCGGCATCGCCCCCACGGGTTTCACGCGGATGATGCAGTCCGAAGGTGAATACGCCGGCTCCCAGGCAGCGGCCGCTGCCGGGATTCCCTACACACTCTCCACCATGGGCACGGCCTCCATCGAGGACGTCGCCGCCGCGGCCCCGGCCGGCCGGAACTGGTTCCAGCTCTACCTGTGGACAGACCGGGACAAGTCCTTGGAACTGATTAACCGGGCCGCCGCGGCCGGATTCGACACCCTGATGGTCACAGTGGACACCGCCGTCGCCGGTGAACGCCTGCGGGACGTCCGCAACGGCATGACCATTCCCCCGGCGCTGACGCTCAAGACGGTGCTCGATGCCTCCTACCGGCCGGCCTGGTGGTTCAACTTCCTGACGCACGAACCGCTGTCCTTCGCCACGCTGAACCGCTATTCGGGAACTGTGGCAGACCTGATCAATTCGATGTTCGATCCCACGCTGACCTTCGACGACCTCGACTGGCTGCGGGAGGTCTGGCCGGGGAACCTGGTGGTGAAGGGCATTCAGACCTTGGAAGACGCCCGCCGAGCGGTGGACCACGGGGCAGATGGCATCGTGCTGTCCAACCACGGCGGACGGCAGCTGGACCGGGCACCGATCCCGCTGCATCTCCTGCCCGAGGTCGCCGCGGAGCTCAGGGGGAAGACCAGCATCATCCTGGATACGGGCATTATGACCGGCGGGGACATTGTTGCGGCGCTTGCCCTCGGAGCGGACTTCACCCTGATTGGCCGCGCCTACCTGTACGGCCTGATGGCCGGCGGCAGGGCGGGAGTGGACCGGAGCATCGAGATCCTCTCCTCGCAGGCGGCCCGGACCATGGCACTGATGGGAGTGGACCGGATCGCGGATCTGGCGCCGGAGCATGTCCGGCTGCTCTCGGCCTACTCCCCGCTGGCCGCCCGCGCTGCCCTGGACCCGGCACAGCGGGGGTAGGGCAGCACAGCGCTGGCCAGCGGCCTGGCCTTGGGTGTTAGATAACGCCCAGGGCCAGCATGGCGTCTGCCACCTTCACGAAACCGCCGATGTTCGCGCCCACGACGTAGTTGCCGGGAGCACCGTACTCATCGGCGGTTTCCGCGCAGCGGTCATGGATGTTGACCATGATCTGGCTCAGCCGTTGTTCGGTGTGTTCGAAGGTCCAGGCATCCCGGCTGGCGTTCTGCTGCATCTCCAAGGCCGAGGTGGCCACGCCGCCCGCGTTTGCGGCCTTGCCGGGGCCGAAGAGCACGTTGGCTTCCTGGAAGATTTCGATCGCCTTCGGGGTGCAGGGCATGTTGGCGCCCTCGGCGACGGCGACGACGCCGGAGTTGAGCAGCGAGATGGCGTCCGTTTCGCCAAGTTCGTTCTGGGTGGCGCAGGGCAGTGCGACGGTGGCTCCGGCGTCCCAGATGGATCCGCCGGCGACGAAGGAGGCACCGTTGCCGCGGCGGGTTGCGTAGTCGGAGATCCGCCCGCGTTCGTACTCCTTGATCTGGCGGAGGAGCGGAACATCGATCCCGGACTCATCCACCACGTACCCGGAGGAGTCCGAGCAGGCAATGACCTTGCCGCCCAGGAACTGGGCCTTCGCGATTGCGTTGATGGCTACGTTGCCGGAGCCGGAGACGATCACGCGCTGGCCATCCAGGCTCAGGCCGCGGGTCTTGAGCATTTCTTCGACGAACATAACCGCCCCGTAGCCGGTGGCTTCAGGCCGGACGAGCGATCCGCCCCAGCTCACACCCTTGCCGGTCAGGACTCCGGACTCGTAGCGGTTGGTGATCCGTTTGTACTGCCCGAACAGGTACCCGATCTCACGTCCGCCGACGCCGATGTCCCCGGCGGGAACATCCGTATACTCGCCGATGTGGCGGTACAGCTCGGTCATGAAGGACTGGCAGAAACGCATCACTTCGGCGTCCGACTTGCCCCGCGGGTCGAAGTCCGAGCCGCCCTTGCCGCCGCCGATCGGCATGCCGGTCAGCGCATTTTTGAAGATCTGTTCGAAACCAAGGAACTTCACGATTCCCAGGTAAACGGACGGGTGGAAGCGGAGACCGCCCTTGTACGGGCCCAGCGCGGAGTTGAACTCAACGCGGAAGCCTCGGTTAATGCGTACCTGCCCTGCGTCATCGACCCAGGGCACACGGAAAATGATCTGGCGTTCGGGTTCGCAGATCCGCTGCAGAATCGCCGCTTCGCCGAATTCGGGATGCTTGCGGAGCACAGGTTCGAGGGTTTCGAATACTTCAACCACCGCTTGGTGGAATTCTGTTTCGCCGGGGTTGCGGCGGAAGACCTCGTCGCGCACGCGTGTGAGTGTTGCGTCCATATATTGCTCCTTATCAATTCCACCCGCCCGCCTACCACGCTAGACCGATTGGTGCCGGGGTGCGATTGGAGACCGGATGCGGGCACCGCTTATGGGCGGCGCCGGCGGAACTTGGGTAGTGAACCCAGCAGATCAGCGGCGCGTTCCGCGGCGCGGCCGACAGTCCGGCCGAGCTGCTGCTGGACGCTGGCGTCAGCGGCCGAAGGGATCTCGGCAGCGCCGGACGGCAGCTGCGCTGCCACGGCAGCGGCAGCGTTTTGCCGCCCTGCTCCGGGGGCGGGACGCCCGGCAAAGAAGGTTCGGCTGCCGCGTAAATCGGATGTCTCCAGACCGGCGGCGGCGCCTGCCAGGCGCGGAGTGGTGGCCTGGACGGCGTTAAGTGATGGCAGATCGAATGCGCTAAGCCATAGTACAACTTCGTCGAGGGGCTCGGTCTTCACCGCGTAGAAGCGGCGCTGGCCTTCCGCACGCATTGTGACCAGGCCTGCTTCGCGCAGGACTTTCAAATGCTTGGATACCGTGGGCTGGCTGACTTCCAGTTCCTCCACGAGTTCGCCCACAGATTTGTCGCCGCCGCGCAGCGCACCGAGGATCTCGCGCCGGGTGCCTTCCGCGATGACGGCGAATACATCGTCAATGACCATATCTATTACCTTAGCCGCATATATGAAGCGGCAAGGTCATAGTGGCGGCCAATGACGATCAGTCAAACCAGGGGTCCAGGCCGTGCAGGGGGAAGATTTCCTTGCGGGTGGCCATGACCGTCCGGTCGATCTCGTCGTTGGGGTCGTAGCCGACTTCCCAGGACCGCCACCAGGTGTCCACGCCATCCCCCATCGCCGGCGGGGTTTCAATGCCGTGACGGTCGCGGACGTAGTCCCGCCAGCTGCGCGGCACCGGCGTCGTTACCGGCATCCGGGTGTTCGCCGCCACCGCCATCAGCAGGGCCCAGGAACGCGGCACAACGCTGGCGACGTTGTATCCGCCGCCGCCGGTGGCAACCCAGCGTCCGCCGCAGAACTGGTCCGCCAAGCCGGCGATGCTGAGCGCGGCCTGCCGCTGTGTGTCCACGGAGAGGCGCAGGTTGGAGAGCGGATCGTCCCGGTGTCCGTCACAGCCGTGCTGGCTGACGATCACCTCCGGCGCGAACGCGGCGGTGAGCTGGGGAACGACGGCGTGGAAGGCCCGCAGCCACCCGGCATCGGTGGTGCGCGCCGGCAACGCGACGTTGACGGCCGTTCCGGGAGCGTCGGGACCACCCGCCTCGTTGGCGAACCCCGTTCCAGGGAAAAGCGTCAGCCCGGTTTCGTGCAGGGATATGGTCATCACACGCGGGTCGTTCCAGAAAATCGATTGGGTGCCGTCGCCGTGGTGCGCATCGACGTCGATATACAGGACCCGCGAATAGCCGGCGTCAAGGAACCGGGCGACGGCAGCAGCGGCGTCGTTGTAGATGCAGAAGCCTGATGCCTTGCCGGCCGCGGCGTGGTGCATTCCGCCGCTGAAGTTCACTGCGTGGAGGGCCTGCCCGGAGAGCACGGCCTCCGCTGCGGCGAGGGTCCCGCCGACCAGCCGGGCGCTGGCCTCATGCATGCCTTCGAAAGCTGGGTCGTCTTCGGTGCCCAGTCCCAGCGCCTCATTGGACTGGTCGGGGTTACGGCTGACCTCCCGCACGGCTGCGATGTAGCCCGGCTCGTGCACCCTGGCGAGCTGGGTGTCCTCGGCTACGAACGGATCCACCAGTTTGACCTGCGGCAGGTCGAAAATCCCGAGTTCCCTCGCCAGTCTGGCGGTGAGGTCCAGCCGGAGTGGACTCATGGGGTGGTTGGGGCCAAAGTTATATGCGAGCAGAGACTCGTTCCACACAATGTGGGTTGGGATCGCGGGGAGGCTGAGCCCGGTACTCGTCATGGTGACAGGCTACGCGATCCGGCCTCCACGCCCCGCACCGCAGCAGGCAACGTTAAGTGGTTTACTACTCAGCAGGACCACCGCGCACAGAACTGGACATTTCGACCCATGGCATCCCACCAGCAGCCATCGCTGCAACCGCGGCAACGCCGTTCCTTCGGCTTCGTCGTAGCAGTCCGGGACTTTATCGACACCGTTGCCAACAGCTCCCCCGCACGCCTGGCACTGATCGTCTTCAGCCTGGTGATCCTGGTCTTTACCGCCCTGCTGTCGCTGCCGGTCGCCTCCTCCTCCGGTGAGGTCACTCCGCTTCACGACGCGCTGTTCACAGCTGTCTCCGCGGTCTGTGTGACCGGCCTAACGGTGGTGTCCACGGCATCATACTGGTCCGGGTTTGGCCAGGCACTGATTCTCATAGCCATCCAGGTCGGCGGCCTCGGCATCCTGACGATGGCATCGCTCCTGGCCCTGGCCGTGAACCGCCGGCTCGGCGTGCGCGGCAAGCTGATCGCGCAGGAGGGCATGAACACCGGCCGGCTCGGCGAGGTGGGTTCGCTGCTGCGGATCGTGGTGGCCACCACCGTGCTGATCGAGCTGGTCCTCGCAGCGGTGCTGGCTCCGCGCTTTATGATGCTCGGAGAATCGCCGGGGCAGGCCATCTGGCACGCGGTTTTCTACTCCATCTCCTCATTCAACAACGCCGGCTTCACCCCGCATTCAGACGGCCTGGTGCCGTACGAATCCGATCCCTGGATCCTGGTGCCCCTTATGCTCGGCGTGTTCATCGGGTCGCTGGGCTTCCCCGTCATCATGGTCCTGCTGCAGACGCGGCTGCGCCCCCGTGGATGGAATCTGCACACCAAGCTGACCATTGTGACCTCCTCCATCCTGCTGGGCGCCGGAAGCGTGCTCTGGGGAGCCTTCGAGTGGTTCAACGAGCGGACCATCGGCGGTATGGACGTGGGCGGGAAAATCCTGCACGCGGTCTTCGCGTCCGTGATGATGCGCTCGGGCGGGTTCAGCCTCGTCGACATGGCGGACCAGGACGCCAGCACCCTGGTGATCACGGACATGCTGATGTTCGCCGGCGGCGGTTCAGCCTCAACCGCCGGTGGCATCAAGGTCACCACGATCGCCGTTATCTTCCTGGCCATCGTGGCCGAAGCCCGCGGCGACACCGATGTGCGGGCCTTCGCCCGGAACATTCCTGCCGGTGCCCTCCGTGTCGCCATCTCCGTGGTGATGCTGGGCGCCACCATGGTCGCCGTCGCGACCTTGGCACTGCTGGTCATCACGGATGAGACCCTGCAGCCGGTACTGTTCGAGGTGATCTCTGCATTCGCTACCGTGGGACTGAGCATTGGGCTCAGCCCTGAGCTGCCGCCGTCGGGCAAGTATGTCCTGGCCGGCCTGATGTTCGCCGGGCGCGTCGGAACCATCACACTCGCGGCCGCCCTTGCCCTCAGGCAACGCAAGCCGCTGTACCACTACCCCGAAGAAAGGCCCATCATTGGCTGAAAGACCGCCGCACAACGCACCCGTCCTGGTAATTGGACTGGGCCGTTTCGGTTCCGCGACCGCCGAGCAGCTCGTGAAGCAGGGCCGGGAGGTCCTGGCCATCGAACGCGATCCGGAACTGGTGCAGAAGGCAGCCGGCAAGCTGACGCACGTGGTGCAGGCCGATGCCACCAACATCGACGCACTCAAGCAGCTTGGCGCGCAGGACTTCTCCGCCGCCGTCGTGGGGGTGGGCACCTCGATCGAATCCAGCGTGCTGATCGCGGTGAACCTGGTGGACCTGGGCATCGAACATCTCTGGGTCAAGGCCATCACGCCGGCCCACGGCAAGATCCTCACCCGGATCGGCGCCAACCACGTGATCTACCCCGAGGCGGACGCCGGCCAGCGTGCCGCCCACCTGGTGGGCGGACGGATGCTGGACTTCATCGAGTTCGACGACGACTTCGCGATTGTGAAGATGTACCCGCCGAAGGAAACCCAGGGCTTCACCCTGCGCGAATCCAACGTCCGGTCGAAGTACGGCGTGACGATCGTGGGCGTGAAGTCGCCCGGCGAGGACTTCACCTACGCGCAGGCTGACACCAAGGTCTCCAGCCGGGACATGCTGATTGTCTCCGGCCACGTGGATCTGCTCGAGCGCTTCGCGGGCCGGCCGTAGCGCGTCACAGGGGGTGCCCGAGTGCTTCTGGGCGCCCCTCCCCGCTGTGACGCCGTTTCCCTCCGGTTTGGGATTTTCCAGCCGTTTTGGGATTTCCCTCCGCTGCGCAGTGGCAGGGAAATCCCAAAACGAACGATTTCTCCCAAAACGGAGGGTGTTCAAAGCACAAGTGCTGAGTCCGCCGTCAACAAAAACCCAGCCCGCGCCCGCGGCAGCCCGCCGAATGGGCGGCAGCCTGAATACGGCTAGGAGGCTGCGGTGAGTTCCGCGGTGATCTCCGCCGACCGGTCCGCGGCCGCTGCCATGCCGGCAGCAATGGTGGCGGGCAGGTCCCGCTCGCCAAAGACGCGGATCGCCGCCTCCGTAGTGCCGTTCGGGCTGGTCACGGCCTTGCGCAGGGAAGCAGCATCCGCGCCCGGCTCGGCCAGCATGGCCCCGGCGCCGGCCACGGTTTCAGCGGCCAGGACGGCTGCCAGCTCCGGGTCCAGACCCAGGTCCACACCGGCCTTGGCCATGGCCTCGGCCAGGTAGAAGGCGTAGGCGGGGCCTGATCCGCTGACCGAACCAACGGCGTCGAGCTGGCCTTCCAGCACTTCGACGACGCGGCCGGTGTTCGAGAGCAGCGAATGGACCAGGTCCACGGATTCCCGGGTGGCCGCTGAGCCGGGGGCCAGGGCGGTCACGCCGCGGCCCAGCTTGGCCGGAGTATTGGGCATGGTGCGGATAACCTGCGCTCCGGCGGGCAGGGCTGCTTCCATGAGTTCCAGCGGCACGGCGGCAGCAACGCTGACCACTACGGCGCCCGGGCTCAGGGAGGCGGCGACCTCGGTGAGCATGGCGCGCACTCCCACGGGCTTCACGCCCACGATCAGCACATTAGCGTCCGCTGCGGCGGTCCGGTTGGCGCCGTCGTCCTCCGAACCGGCCAGGACGGTAATGCCATACCGCGTCCGCAGTTCGGCCGCGCGTTCGGACCGGCGGACGGTGGCGGTGATGCGGTCTGCCGGGAAACCGCCGGCGAGGATGCCGCCAAGAATGGCCTCGTTCATGGAACCGCAGCCAAGGAAGGAAAGTCGGGGGAGATTCTGCATGCCCCGATTCTGTCACGGCTTCCAGCCGCACCCGAAAGACCCTCAGGTTGCCCGCGGGCGGAGGACATTCGGAGCAAACATCCAGCTTCTTCCGGGCCGCCGCACAACCACGGTTCCTAGGATGGGAACTGCCTCTTGGAGGTGCGAGTGATGAAGGGCCGTTTAAGCGGCCCGGTGGTGCCGGCGATCCGTGGATGTTCCCCCCAACCGTCCCGATGGAATCGCCGGCACCCGCTCGTTTAAAAGCGTGCTGCCTCGCTTAAACCGGGCTACTCGTCGAGGACCTGGTTAAGGTTCACGCGCGCGAACTCCAGAGTCTGCCGCAGCATCTCTTCCCGCTCTCCCGGCTCCTTGGCCCTGCGGGTACTGACCTCGATCGCCACCGCACCGGAATACCCGGTCTCTGAGAGGTACTGCAGGGCCTCAGCACAGCGCTGCGTCCCCTCCCCCGGCAGCAGGTGCTCGTCCCGGCCGTTCGGTGTTCCGTCCGTCAGGTGCACATGGCTGAGCCGGCTGCCGAGTCTGCGGATTTCCTCATAGGAATCCATCCCGGCGATCGCGGCGTGGGAAAAGTCCCAGGTCACGTGGTCATACGGCTCAGGCAGCGGATTCCAATGCGGCAGGTAAGCCTTCGCCTCGCGGCCGCGGACCCGCCACGGATACATGTTCTCCACGGCAATGGTGACGCCATAATCCTCCGCGATCC
>NZ_DALZXY010000053.1:0-22890 GCF_031988865.1 Arthrobacter sp. | reverse complement strand
TCTCCAGGTCGACGTCGAACGCTTCCGGACCCAGCCGCGCGATTCCCGGAACGTCACCGGGATCCTTGACCACGTAAACCGCCAGCGACTTCTTAGTACCCGCCTCGGTGAGATCGAACCCAGGCTCGTTTCCGTCCGGATCAGGCGCGAACCGCACCCGCAGGGCCATCGCACCCTTGCCCGGACGCAGCCGCCCGGGCTTCAACGCATCGGACCAGCGCAGCCATCCGGCCTTGGCGAGGTGTATCACCAGGTGCACTCCCCCGGCGGTGATGATCAGGAACTTTCCCCGTCGCTCGACGCCGGTCACCGGTCCAGCTTTGAGAGCGTCCAGCGGCACGTCGGCGGTTTTCAGGACAGCAAAGGACAGGACCTCGACGTCGGACACCACCGCAGGCGGCGCATCCTCCGGAATCAGCTTGGTCCGCAGGAAATCAGCGAGTCCCTGCACCTCGGGCATCTCAGGCATGGCTACACCCTAAACGCTTCGGCGGGAATCCAAACAGGAAACCTGCCCAGCTGGCCCTTTGTCCTGGGAGCCCCTTGCCCTAGGAAGCCAGCATCTCCCGCACCCGCTCACCGGAGCCTGCCGGTTCGGCACCGTTTTTAGGCTGGCGCACCTCAGCCCACACCGCATCGAGGGAGAGTCCCAGGACTTCGGCGAGCGCCGCGATTGACGGGAAGGATGGCGTTGCCACGCGGCCGGATTCGATCTTCCGCAGCGTTTCCGGCGAAATCCGCGCATCCAGTGCGACGTCGAGGATGGTGCGTGCTCCCCTGGTACGGCGCAGGAGGGCCCCCAGACGCTGCCCGCGCTCGACCTCTTCAGCTGTGAGTGGCAATCTGACCATGGCCCCCATCATACCGGGATAATATGGCCGGTATAGTTATTGGAAAGTGAAAGGTCGCGCATGATCGAAATTCTGAACCCCGCCGAAGTTACCAAAGCCCGCAAGACGGGCGCCCTGGTCGCTGACATCCTGCAGTCCCTGAAGCAGCGGGCTGTGGTCGGGACAAATCTCCTGGACATCGACCGCTGGGCCGCCGCCATGATCCACGACGCCGGAGCCACGTCCTGCTACGTCGACTACGAGCCGTCCTTCGGCCGCGGGCCCTTCGGCCACTACATCTGCACCGCCGTCAACGACGCCGTGCTCCACGGTCTGCCGCACGACTACGCACTGGCAGACGGCGACCTGCTCACCTTGGACCTCGCAGTCCTCAAAGGCGGCGTGGCCGCAGACTCGGCAATTAGTTTCATCGTGGGAGATTCACAGCCGGCAGAGAGCGTTGCGATGATCAACGCCACCGAACGTGCGCTGGCCGCAGGGATTGCCGCGGCCAAGCCCGGAGCCCGCATCGGCGATCTGTCCCATGCCATCGGCACGGTCCTGAGCGACGCCGGCTACCCGATCAACACCGAGTTCGGCGGCCACGGCATCGGCTCGACGATGCACCAGGACCCCCACGTACCGAACACCGGACGTCCGGGCCGGGGCTACGAGCTGCGCCCGGGGCTGCTGCTCGCCCTGGAACCGTGGGTCATGGCAGACACCGCCAAACTCGCCATGGACCCGGACGGCTGGACGCTCCGCAGCTCCACCGGTGCCCGGAGCGCACACAGCGAGCACACCATTGCCATCACGGACGACGGTGCAGAAATCCTCACCCTGCCGTCCCGGTAAATCCCGGACCGGCTCAGTCCCCCGCGTGCGCCTGCAGGAACGAATACACCTCGGTCTCATCCACGCCCGGGAACGCGCCCGGGGGCAGGGCCGCCAGCAGGTGTGAGTGCGCGCGGGCGCTCGGCCAGGCCATCCCCGACCACTCGGACGCCAGCTCCGACGGCGGTGTGCGGCAGCAGTCCGGATCCGGGCACCGGGACTTGGACCGCTCGGTGGTATCCCGGCCGCGGAACCACTTCACATGGGCATAGGGCACGCCGATGCTCAGCGAAAACAGGCCGCCGGAACTGCGCTCGGTCCGCGCGGTGCACCAGAACGTGCCGGCAGGCGTATCCGTGTACTGGTTGTACGCGCTGAACTTATCCGCCACCGAAAACACTTCCCGCGAGGTCCAGTACCGGCAGATCGGCTGGCCCTCGATAGCCCCGGTATGGTCGGAAGGGAACGTTACGCCGTCGTTCTCATAGGCCTTGTAGACAATGCCGCTCTCATGCACCTTCTGGAAATGTGTCCGGATGCCCAGATGCTCGGTGGCCAGGTTGGTGAAGCGGTGCGCGGCGGTCTCATAGGACACGGCGAAGGCGTCGCGGATGTCCTCGACGGCGATTTCCTTGGCTGCCTTGGCCCGCTGCAGGAATTCCACCGTGGCCTTCTGCGGCAGCAGCAGTGCCGCGGCAAAGTAGTTCGTGGCCACCCGCTGGCTCAGGAACTCCCCGTAACTGCGCGGCGTCTGGTGATCCAGCACAAAATGACCCAGGGCCTGCAGCAGCACCGAGCGCGGATCGTGCTCGGAGCGCTGTGACTGGGTGAGGTAGATCCGTTTGTTCTTCAGGTCCGTCACGGACCGGGTGGAGTGCGGCAGGTCCGAGACGTGGTGCAGGCTGAAGCCTAGGTGCGCGGCGATGTCGGCGATCACGTGCTGGGACAGCGGGCCGGTGGTGTGACCCACCGAATCCAGCACTTCCTGGGCCGCCTGCTCATACTCCGGGAAGTAGTTGTTCCGCTCCCGCATCATCGCGCGCAGCTCACCGTTCGCGCGGCGGGCTTCCTCGGGCGTCGCCACCTGCTCGTTGAGGCGGCGCTCCAGTTCGGCCTGCAGACCCACCAGGGATTCGAGCACATCCAGCGGCAACCGCGAAGAAACGCGAACCTTCGGCAGGCCCAGGGATTGATACAGCGGCCCGCGCTGGGCCCGTTCCAGTTCGATTTCCAGGGCCGCCCGGCGGCTGGGCGGCTCAGCCCCCAGCAGCTGGTCGATGCTCACATCCAGCGCCTTCGCCAGCGACTGCAGCAGCCCCAGCTTCGGCTCCCGCTTGCCGTTTTCGATCAGTGAGAGCTGGGAGGCCACGGTCCCGACGGCGGCCCCCAGATCATCGAGCGTCATGCCTTTGGCCTTGCGCAGGTGCCGCACCCGCCGGCCCAGGCTGATGACGTCGAGGGAGGCCTCGGCACTGCCGTCGTCGTTCGATTTGCCGGCAGGAAGGGGCCGGTTCCATGTTGCACTGGTCACAAATTCACAATATGCGAAGAAGTGCGTTTCTTTCCATAGATAACCCCTAGAAAGCCACTTGTTATTGCCGGAGTGTTGATTCCACAGCAAGGAAACGCCGGTTTAGCCGGCTCGCACCGCATTCGAGGAGACAACGGCAATGACGCAGGAACAGAGCACCGCAAACGCAGCACGCACCGCTGAGCAGCTGGCCCAGGACTGGGCCACCGATTCACGCTGGGACGGCATCGAGCGGGACTACACCGCCGAAGACGTCGTCAAGCTCCGCGGCCGTGTCCAGGAGGAGCACACCCTGGCCCGCCGCGGCGCGGAGAAGCTCTGGGACCAGGTGCGCAACGCCGGCGACGAGGGTTACACGAACGCCCTCGGCGCCCTGACCGGCAACCAGGCCGTGCAGCAGGTCAAGGCCGGCCTGAAGGCCATCTACCTCTCCGGCTGGCAGGTGGCGGCCGATGCGAACAACTCCGGCCACACCTACCCGGACCAGTCGCTGTACCCGGCCAACTCGGTTCCCACCGTGGTCCGCCGCATCAACAACGCCCTGCTGCGCGCCGACCAGATCGAGTTCGCCGAAGGCATCCAGTCAGTCGACGACTACCTGGTGCCGATCGTGGCCGACGCCGAAGCCGGCTTCGGCGGCCCGCTGAACGCCTACGAGCTGATGAAGTCCATGATCCAGGCCGGCGCCGCCGGCGTGCACTGGGAAGACCAGCTCGCCTCGGAGAAGAAGTGCGGCCACCTCGGCGGCAAGGTGCTTATCCCCACCAGCCAGCACATCCGCACCCTGAACGCCGCCCGCCTGGCAGCCGACGTCGCCGACACGCCCACCGTGGTGATCGCCCGTACCGATGCCGAGGCCGCCACCCTGATCACCTCCGACGTCGATGAGCGGGACCAGGAATTCATTACCGGCGAGCGCACGGCGGAAGGCTTCTACAAGGTCCGCAACGGCATCGAGCCCTGCATCGCCCGGGCCAAGGCCTACGCACCGTACTCCGACCTCATCTGGATGGAGACCGGCACACCGGACCTCGAACTGGCCCGCAAGTTCTCCGAAGCCGTCCGCTCCGAATTCCCGGACCAGATGCTCGCGTACAACTGCTCGCCGTCGTTCAACTGGAAGAAGCACCTGGACGATGACACCATCGCCAAGTTCCAGCGCGAACTCGGGGCCATGGGCTTCAAGTTCCAGTTCATCACCCTGGCCGGATTCCACGCCCTGAACTACTCCATGTTCGACCTCGCCCACGGCTACGCCCGCAACGGCATGAGCGCCTACGTGGAACTGCAGGAGAAGGAGTTCGGCTCCGAGAACCGCGGCTACACCGCCACCCGCCACCAGCGTGAAGTCGGCACCGGCTACTTCGACGCGATCGCCACCGCCCTGAATCCCGAGGGCAGCACCCTGGCACTGGCCGGCTCCACCGAAACCGCCCAGTTCCACTAAAAAACATCACCCCCTTCCTCCCTCCCGGCCAGCGCGCCGGGAGGGAGGAAGGGACCCAGCACCACCCGAAACACGCCAAGGAGCCCGCCATGAACGACCCCATCACCCTGAACGGTATTTCCCTCACTGCAGCGCCGGTTCGGCGCCAGGAGGAAATCCTCACTCCGCAGGCCCTGGACTTCGTCAAGGCCCTGCACCAGGCCACCCACACCCGCCGCCAGGAATTGCTCCAGCAGCGCCAGGCCCGCCGCCAGCAGATTTCCAACGGCGCAGATCCGGCGTTCCTGCCCGAAACCCGGCACATCCGCGAGGACGGCTCCTGGCGCGTGGCTCCGACCGCACCCGGCCTGGAAGACCGCCGCGTGGAAATCACCGGACCCGTGGACCGCAAGATGAGCATCAACGCACTGAACTCCGGTGCCCGCGTGTGGCTCGCGGATATGGAGGACTCCTCCACGCCGTCCTGGGCCAATGTGGTCAACGGGCAGCTGAACCTGCACGACGCACTGGATAACCGCCTCGGCTTCACTTCCCCCGAGGGCAAGGAATACCGGGTCCGCGGCCAGCAGCTGACCGAGCTGCCCACCATTGTGGTGCGCCCCCGCGGCTGGCACCTGCCGGAGAAGCACATGCTGGTGAACAACACCCCGATCGCCGGCGGGATCGTGGACTTCGGCCTCTACTTCTTCCACAACGCGCACCGCCTGATCGCTGAGGGCCGCGGCCCGTACTTCTACCTGCCGAAGATCGAAAACCACCTCGAGGCACGGCTGTGGAATGACATCTTCATCCTGGCCCAGGACCTGCTTGGCATCCCGCAGGGCACGATCCGCGCCACCGTGCTGATTGAGACCATCACCGCCGCCTTCGAGATGGAGGAAATCCTCTACGAGCTGCGCGACCACGCCGCCGGGCTGAACGCCGGCCGCTGGGACTACATCTTCTCCGTGATCAAGAACTTCCGCACCCGCGGCCCGCGGTTCGTCCTCCCGGACCGCAACCTGGTGACCATGACGGCTCCGTTCATGCGCTCCTACACCGAGCAGCTGGTGCGGGCCTGCCACCGCCGCGGCGCCCACGCAATCGGCGGCATGGCCGCTTTCATTCCCAACCGCAAGGACAAGGCCGCGAACGACGTCGCCATGGAGCGGGTGCGCGCGGACAAGACCCGCGAAGCCGGCGACGGTTTCGACGGTTCCTGGGTGGCGCATCCGGACCTGGTGCCGGTGGCCGTGGAGGTGTTCGACGGCGTCCTGGGCGAGCGTCCGAACCAGCTGGAGCGCACCCGGGAGGACGTGATCCCGAACGACAAGGAGCTGCTGAACATCGCAGCCACCCCGGGCGTCATCACCGAAGCCGGCATCCGCAGCAACATCGAGGTAGGCATCCGTTACATCGAGTCCTGGCTGCGCGGCAACGGCGCGGCGGCCATCAACAACCTGATGGAGGACGCCGCCACGGCTGAGATTTCACGCTCCCAGATCTGGCAGTGGATCCACTCCTCGGCCGTCACCGATGAGGGTGAGATCGTCACCGCGTCCTGGGTGGAGGAACTTCTGGAGCAAGAATTCGGCCGCCTGGAGCGCTTTGACGGCGACCGGTTCGACGACGCGCTGGAGCTGTTCGAGGAAGTGGCCTGCGGCGAGCATTTCCCGACCTTCCTGACCGTGCCCGCGTACGCCCGGTTCCTGCATGAAACCCGGGAAGCCGCTGTGGCCGCCTAGGCAGGCAGCTCACCAACAGCGAAGGCGGGGCAGGACGCGCAGGCGTCCAGCCCCGCCTCAACTGTTTTGGACGCTGCTGTGTCCGGCGTCATCAGGGGCCAACCGCGGCACGGCGTAGAATAGATGCGCCGCCATCGCGGCGACTCCTCCACTCCAAGGTGTTCTTGCATGTCTTCCTTCGCCCAGGCCCTGGCCAGAGGGCTGAACGTCCGGCACATCCGCTTTATGGCACTAGGCTCGGCAATCGGCACGGGTCTCTTTTATGGGTCCGCCGCGGCCATCCAGGCGGCCGGACCCGCCGTGCTTCTTGCCTATATCATCGGCGGCGCCGCCGTGTTCCTGGTCATGCGGGCCCTCGGGGAGATGGCCGTACGCCATCCTGTCTCCGGCTCCTTCAGCCAGTACGCCAACCGCTACCTCGGCCCGTTTGCGGGCTTCATCACCGGGTGGACGTTCGCCTTCGAAATGGCGATCGTCGCCATTGCCGACGTCACGGCCTTCGGCATCTATATGGGCTTCTGGTTCCCCGATGTTCCGCGCTGGATCTGGATCCTCGCCGTCGTGCTGTTAATTGCGGCCCTGAACCTGATGCGGGTCAAGGTTTTCGGGGAAACCGAGTTCTGGCTCTCGATCATCAAGGTCTCGGCGATCGTCGCGTTGATTGCCGGCGGCGCCGCCATCATCATCTTCGGTTTCGGCCTGCCGGACGGCGCGAATCCCGGACTGGACACGCTGCTGGGCTCCGGTGGCTTCTTCGCCAACGGGTTCTGGGGCCTGCTGGCGTCCTTCTCCGTCGTGATGTTCGCCTTTGGCGGCATCGAGACGATCGGTATCACCGCGGGCGAGGCGGACAATCCGAAGAAGGCCATCCCGGCCGCGGTGAACACAGTGCCGGTGCGGATCCTGCTGTTCTACGTAGGTGCCTTGTCGGTCCTGATGATGCTCTTCCCGTGGCAGGACATTAACGGGGAGACCAGCCCCTTCGTGCAGATTTTCGATTCGCTGGGTATTCCGGCGGCGGCACATATCCTCAACGCGGTGGTGATCACCGCGGCGCTCTCGGCCATCAATTCGGACACCTTCGGTGCGGGCCGAATGATGTATTCCCTGGCCAGGCAGGGCCAGGCACCGGCGGGATTCGCCCGAATTTCCCGGCACGGCGTGCCGTGGATGACCGTTTTGGTGATGGCCGCCGTCCTGCTCATCGGTGTTGTGCTCAATGTGGTGCTGCCGGAGTCACTGTTCCTGGTCATCGCATCCATCGCGACCTTCGCGACCGTGTGGGTCTGGCTGATGATCCTGCTCTCCCACATCGCCATGAAGCGCGAGATCAAGCGGCGGAACCTTCCGGCCTCGGAGTTCGGGGTGCCGTTCTGGCCTGTGGCGTCCTACGCTGCCCTGGCGTTTATGGTCTTTATCGTGGTGCTGCTCGGCATCATGCCGGATACCCGGATCGCCCTGGTAGTCGGGGTGGCCTGGATCGCGCTGCTCTTTGGCGCCTACCGGCTCTGGATCCGCGGTGCGGGCCGGGAAGCGGCTGTGCTGGCGGATGAAACCGGCGCGGATGACGCTGTGACAGATGGTGCTGTGACAGATGATGCGCTCACGCAGGAGGGCGACGGCGAGACCGCCGGAGTGCATTCCTAACCTCCCCAGCCGGCGGGCTGTTTCCACTGACTCAGGGACAGGGTGGCAGGACGTTCCTGGCGAGCCAGGGTTCCAGCACGGCGGCGGGATCGGCCCCGGTGCCGGCATACGCCTGGCCGGCCAGTTCCAGGAAACCGGCGGTGGAGGCGGTCCCGTGCCGGAAGGCTTCGGTCCAGGTGCGCAGCAGCACGAAGAACACCCGGTCCGAAGCCGAACGCCGCAGGGCATGCAGGGCAAGCGCCCCGCGGACATACACACGGTCATCGAACATGTGCTCCGGACCGGGTGCCGCCACACAGAGGTCCTCGGGCCGCCGTGAGAGCCAGTGCCAGGCTTCCTGGCCCAGTTCATCGGCCGTTCCCCGTCCGGCCTCCTCCGACCACAGCCATTCGGCGTACGTGGCGAACCCCTCATGCAGCCAGATGTCCTGCCAGCTGCCCACCGTGACGGAGTTCCCAAACCATTGGTGGGCCAGTTCGTGGGCAAGCAGCCGGCGGTTTTTCCGGCCCAGGTGGTTCCGGCCCAGCACGGTGATGGTCTGCGCTTCCAAAGGAATCTCAAGCTTGTCCTCCGTGACCACCACGGTGTAGCTGCCGAACGGGTAGGGGCCGAACCAGTGTTCGAAGGCGGCGAGCATCTGGCCCTGCTCCGCCAGTGCGGCCCGGGCTTTGGCGAGCCGCCCGGCCGGGGCTGCCAGCAGTTGCACCGGGGCTGACAGCTGGAGGTTCGGGGTATGCCGGCCATCAGCTAGGTCCAGACCGCCAGGGCCCCCAGCACCCCCAGCACCCTCAGTGCTGTCAGTGCTGTCAGTGCTGAGCTGTACCTGGTCGTACCGTCCGATCTGCACGGTGGCGAGGTAGGCCGCCATCGGCTCTGGCTGCTCGAAGGTCCAGGTTCGGCGGCCGTCCGCGGCCGCCTGCCCGGTACAGGCGCCGTTGGCGATCACCCGGTATTCGGCCTCCACCGTGACCGCGAACCGGTAGGACGCTTTGTCTGCCGGATGGTCATTGCAGGGAAACCAGGTGGGTGCTCCCGCCGGCTGTCCGGCGGCCAGCGCCCCGTCCGTTAGTTCCTCCCACCCGATGCTTCCCCACAGACCGTCCACGGGCTCAGGAAAACCGGAGTATCGGATTCGCAGGGACATCCCAGCGCCGGCGGGCAGCCGGAACGGCAGCGTGATTTCCAGATGTTGCCTGCCCTGGGTAAAGGCAAGCGGGGCTCCCGCGCCCTCGACGCGGCTAACGGTTAGGTTCTGTTGGAGGTCAAGGACGACGCCGGTGAGCGGCTCCCGCGCCGTGAGCTCGAGCTCGGCTGTTCCGTCCAGGAGGTTGGTGGTCACGGAGTAGTCCAGGGCCAGGGTGTACCGGGAGACCGCGTACTCCGGATGACCGTGGCCTGGCGCATAGTCGCGGGAAGCGGACTGTGCCTGCAGAAAGTTCAGAAATGGCGGGTCGATGGCATGCATGCGGCCCGATCCTGCCACCGCAGCCGGGTTTTGTCAGCAGTGTTTTGCCGGGCGTGCTTTGTCGGCAATCCGGGTTTAAGGGCGTCTTCAGGCGTCCGGGCGTCTTCAGGCGTCCGGGTTTCCTCAGGCCTCGCCCTGCGCCTGTTCAGCCGTGCGCTGCCAGCGGGCGCGGGTGGACTCAGGGAGTTCCTCCCACGGCGGAGCCGGCGGCATCCACAACCCGGGGAGCAGTTTCATCCGTTCCTCGTACAGCGCCTTACCCGCCTGGTGGCTCGCTTCGGGCTCATCCTGACCCGTTCCTGGCCGGTCTCCGAAGCTGTTTCCCATGATGTAGAAGTCTATCCGTGCCGCAGGTCCAGCCGTGCAAGCGGGCTCCGGGAGCCCACTCCCGGGCGGCTATTGCGTAATCTTCGGTCTTTTCTGGTCCCGCTCCGACCTTGCCGAGCGCATTTTGGCGCCCACATAGGCGGCGAAAAGGGCGATGGAAAAGCCGAGCACCGCGTAGGGCTCCCAGTGCGGATCCCCCGGGGCGTCGCCGGCCCTCTCCGCGGCCGTCTTGGAAGCTGCGGAGTGCTCCTCGGCTGCACGTTCCTCCGCCTCGCGCTCTGCGGCCTCGGCGTCGGAGCGGGCGGTCGAGCTAACAAAAACGTCCCGCTGGATTCCCATCACCATCCGGTCTCCGGGGACAGCGGTGCGCAGAAACGTCGTTACCGTCTCCAGATCGGTGGAGATACAGCCCCACGTTTCAGCGTTGCCGGCATGCAGGAAGATGGCGAACGAGGCCCCCTGGGTGACTTCCATGTCCGGCGGACGGTTCCAGTTGATGACCGCTGCCTGTTCGTAGAGCCCGCTCTTCATGTACCGCCAGAGGTTTTCGTCGGCCGAACCGCCTTCCCCCTCAAAGTACTGGTTGTAAGTGGGTCCCCTTTCCCCTCCCCAGCGTGAGGCTTCGTTTAGCCGGTAGTACTTCAGGGCAGTCCCAGGGTTTTCCTTGCCCAACGCCTCTGTGACGGTGAAAGACCCTGTGGGGGACAGCAAGGTGTTCTCCCACATCCGGCCCGCAGGCGCGAATCCATTCCGACCGGCGAACCCGGTGACCTGCCATTCCTGCTCATAGCCGGAATCGCCGTCGGACACGCATCCGGTGATCAGGACCTCCGTGAAACCATAGGCACGCGCGGTGGCGAACGTAACGCGGTCCGCCTGGCCGACGTCGAATTTCACTTCGCCTGCCGCCAGCCGTTCGCAGGGATTGGAAGAAACACCGCGGATCTTCGGGGTCGCCAGCATACTTTCCGGAGGGTCCGGCGGATCCGAGACCAGCGCAAAGACCGGTGCTGGCCCGATCAAGAGCAGCGCCGCCGCGGCGCTCAACGCCGCACTGATCCGCGGAACCCCGCGCAGTTCCGCTTTCACCGCTCCGGCCGCGGTGGATCCGGGTCCTGGTTACCTGCACGGTGCTGCCCGTGTTCCGGATTTCGCCGCGCCCGGTTCCTGTGCAGCCCCCGGTGGGTTGTCCCCCCGCCGCCGCTCTGCCGGGCCAGCACAGCCGCCCGGGTGCGGTTCACTGCCCCCGAAACCAGGCGCTCCAGCGGCCCCTGGCCCTTCAGCCGGTGCCAGATAAGGGCGAAGACGGTGACCAGCACGATCTGCAGGAGCAGTGAAATCATTGGGACATCGTTCAACAAGCCCGTGGCGAGCAGGAGCAGGTGCGCGGTGTAGAGCGTAAGCGTCATCGATCCCATAGCCGCCAACGGTGCCAGGACCAGGCGGGCCTGCCGCTCCAGCAGGAGCAGCGCCGCCAGCACGGCAGTGGAGATCCCAATCGTGTTCAGGATCGCCAGCGGGGTGCTGGAATACGGTGCCAACCCGGCCAGCCACCACCATGAATCGGTGGGGAGGGCCGGATCCGGCCCCCAGACCAGGATGTCATCGACCACCTCAGCGCCGGCCGTGGATCCGCCGTTGAGCTCGGCCAGGCTCTGCCTGCCGCCACCGGGCCCCAGGAGGAACGCGGACGCCAGGGTGGTTAGGAGGGCCAGGCCGCAACCCGCCGCGAGCAGGCCAGTTTGGACACGCCGGCTGCGCAGGTCCAGGCGTCCAATCGCCAGCCCGGCGCAGATATACGCCATCCAGGGCAGGGCCGGGTACACACCGGTGAACAGCAGCTGTCCGGCGCTCTCCCCAAAGTGGGTGAACAGACCTGTGAACGTGGGCTGCTCCCCGGGGACTGGCAGGTAGTCGCGGACACCCTGCATCACAACGGGCATCAGCAGGGCAACCGCCCCTGCCGTCCAGGTCAGCGCGCGGGCAGAGAGCCGCAGCAGCGGCAGCGCCAGCAGGAACATCACCCCGTAATAGGCAAGAATCACCTGCGCTTCGATGTCCAGGTATCCCAGCAGCAGTCCGATGGCCATGATTATGACCGCGCGTACTGCGATCCCGGCACGTGCGGCGGACAGCGCAGGACCGTCCAGCCGGCGCGGACCTCCGGACGAAAGTGCGAGGGAAAGTCCGGCCAGCAAGGCGAAGAGCGCGACGCCGCGCCCGGCGAAGAGGGACCAGGAAAGGGTTGGTTCCAAATCCCCATTCCAGGCCGGGAGAACGTGTATGGCCATCATGGCCAGCAGCGCCACCCCCCGCGCAGCGTCCACCCCGATCAGCCTGGTTTTGCCGGGACCTGCGTTATGGGCGCCGGGCGGCTGACTGGGCGGCTCGTGTCTGTGTGCTGCGCGAGGCGTGGAGCGGCCCGGCTCTGCCGTCACCGGACCCCTGTCGGCAGGAGCGCATCGGACAGCCCGGACATCGCCGCGTCCTGCGCAAACAGATCTGTTTCCTCGTCAGTGAGATTCACCAGGGGCAGCCGCACCGGGCCGGCAGGAAGGCCCAGCCGGTTGAGCAGCGCCTTGATGGAGGCAGCCGCCGGGGCGCGGAAAGCACCGCCATATACCGGCAGAAGGCTGCGGTGGATGTCGATGGCGTCCCTGACCCGCCCCTGCCCGAAGGCTTCGAGCAGATCGGACAGCCGGTTGGCAGCCAGATGGCCGACTACGGAAACGAACCCTGACGCCCCAACGGAGAGCAGCGGCAGATTGAGTGCGTCGTCCCCCGAGTAGTAGGCCAGCCCGGTCTCGGCGAGCACCTTGGACGTGGATTCCAGGTCCCCTTTCGCATCCTTCACCGCTACGATCCGCGGGTGCCTGGACGCCGCAGCGAGAGTTTCTGGGCTGATCGCAATCCCCGTCCGTTTGGGGATGTCGTAGAGCATCACGGGAAGGTCGGTGCTGTCGGCGATCGCGAGGAAATGCCGCAGCAGTCCTGCCTGCGATGGACGGGAGTAATACGGAGCCACGATGAGCAGCCCGTCGGCATACTGGGCCGCTGCTTCCTGGGCCAGGGCAATGCTGTGGGCCGTGTCTCCTGATCCGACTCCGGCAATCACTTTCTTGCCGGTCCCCTGAAGCACTTTGGAGGCCGCATGGACCATGGATGCCTTTTCCCAGTTGGACGTGGCGAAGGATTCCCCCGTGGTGCCGTTGACTACAACGCCGTCGTTCCAGCCGTCCCGGCACAACCACCGGACCAGGTCCGCTGCGCCCGGCTGGTCCAGCCTGCCGGCGGCGTCGAACGGGGTCACCATTGCTGTGAGTACCCGGCCGAAAGCGGCTTCGGCAACAGAGGATTTCGGGGAAGCTGCTGCGCTGATCATGTTTTCTCCTGCTCTATCGTGACTGGGTTAGGGCACGCCTGCGGCCGTGCAGGGTTCCAGAATCGCCGTGCGGGTCGAGCGCATCCCGGTGCACCGGCGACGCGGAAGTGCGCGGGAGCGCATCCCAGTGGGTCAGCGGATTTCCGTACCAGGTGCTGTGCGCCGGGACGCTCTCCTCGCGCATGACCAGCGAACAGCAGCCGACCGTGGCACCGTCTTCGATCGCGCTGCCGGGGAGCACGATGCTGTTGGGGCCCAGCGTTGCACCGGCTCCGATCCACACGTAGTCCATCCGCATGATCCGTTCATGGAACAGGTGCGTCTGCAGCACGGTGCCCCGGTTGATGCTTGCTCCCCTGCCGATCTCGATCAGGTCGAATTCGGGCAGCCACCAGGTTTCGCACCAGACGCCGCGTCCGATGTCCGCGCCCATCCACCGCAGCCAGGCATTCAGCATGGGTGTCCCGAGGGACATCCGGACGAGGCCCGGTACTGCCAGTGATTCCGAGAAGACGTCCGCCAGCTCGTTGCGCCAGACGAAGGAACTCCACAGCGGATGTTCCGCTGCCTGGAACTGGCCCAGCAGCGCCCACTTCGCGATGATCGCCACGACGCATGCCGCGATGCCGCTCGCCAGCAGCACAGGGCCGGACCAGAGGACAGCGGCCAGCAGCCCGGCTTCGTCCGAGATGACCGCCAGCACGTAGACGGTGGCCAGCGCCATCCAGACTGTGATGATCGCCGGAATGATCCGGCACGCTTCGACCGCGGCCCGGGCCACCCGCAGCCTGGTCGGCGGGTCGTAGGTCCGCGATGCGTCACCTTCCTCCACCGGACGGGGCAGTTCGACCGGTGGCCGCCCAAACCAGGAGGAGTGCTCCGGCATATCCTTGGGCGCGGAGGAGAGCACGGCGACGAGCGAATTGTCCGGAACGCTGGTGCCGGGCCCCACGATGGCGGAGTTCCCGACGAAGGACTTCTCGCCGACCGTTGAGGTTCCGAGGTGGATCCATCCCTGCCTGACCCTGGCCACGGAGACCATGGAGTGGTCGGCCAGGAAGGCGCGGTCTCCGACTTCGGTGAGGTGCGGGATGGTCTCCACAGTCGAGATTTCCGCGTTCTTTCCCACCTTCGCGCCGAGCCACTCCATCCACACCGGTGTCAGCAATCCTGCATACAGCGGATACATGGAGATCAGGTTCTTGGCCAGCAGCTGGTTCGTCAGCCAGGCTGCCCAGCCAGTCGGTCCGTCCAGCGGATGGACCCCTGCCGGCAGCCGCGGCTGCAGCATACGGACCGATAAAATGGTCAGGGCCAGGTACGAGCCCATGGTCAGCACCACAAAGACCGGGGCCCACAGCGCCAGTTCCCACAATGCCGGGCCCAATTCGGAGGCGTCCTGAAGCAGCAGCAGCACCAGCATCGATCCCGGGATTACCGCCAGCAGCGTCATAAAGGTCAGCCAGGACAGGCCAGCGGCATACAGCAGGTTCGTGCCCGCCCGGCCCTTGGCGATTGAGGGTTTCTCCGGCCAGCCCTCGCCGGCCGATCCGATGTATTCCATCGGTGCTCCGGACCATTTCTCCCCCGGAGGGACCTGCCCCGAGACGAACGTCCCCGGCTCAATCTCGCTTCCCGCGCCGATTTGGCCATCCCCGGTCACAGTGGAACGTGCGCCCACCCGGCTGTGTTCGCCGATCCGGACGTGCCCGATATGCAGGAGGTGCCCGTCGAGCCAGTGCCCGGCCAGGTCAACTTCGTATTCGACGGCGGCGCCGCTCTCGATGTCGGCCAGCCCGGTTACCGGCGGCATCGCCTCAAGATGGACGTTGGGCCCGATACCGCAGCCCAGCGCCCGCGCATACCAGATCCCCAGCGGGGTTCCCATGATGGGCTCCAGTTTTCCGTACGTGACAATCCGCTCGGCCGCCCACAGCCGTAAATGGGTTCCTCCGCCGCGCGCGTAGACACCTGGACTGATGCGGAACAGCAGCACCCGGCAGGCAAGGACCGCTCCGAAAACGCGTGCCGGCAGGCTGTACAGGACAAACCAGGCGGCCAGCAGCGGCACCAGCGGCGGATCCGGCGTCCAGGGTGTGGCCAGCACATTACTCATTACCCAGCAGACGATGGCAATACCAGTGACGTACCGCAGCCCGGTGATCCCGTAGAGACCGGCAATCAGCGGGGCCTGGACCAGCCCGGTCCACCAGGGCGTGTTGGGTACCTCACGCTCGGCGGCGCCGTCGTCCGTGGTTTCCCTGAGGCGCCCCGTCATCGCCAGCAGCGTGGGGTGGGCGTAGATGTCCGCGATCGAGACCTTCGGGTAGCGTTCGCGCAGCGCCGAGACCAGCTGCGCTGCAGCCAGGCTGGCACCGCCGAGGGCAAAGAAGTCGCTGTCCTTGGTCAGCGCCTGCGGCCCGAGGAGGTCTGTCCACCGCTTGGCGAGCCAGCGCAGGTCTGCGTTGAGCTCCACCTCGACGTCGAGCTGCTGCTCCACGGCTTTTTCGGGGACGCTGAGTGCTTTGCGGTCCACCTTGCCGGACGACTTCATGGGAAGCTCAGCGATGATCCGCAGTGTAGGGACCAGCGTCGCCGGAAGCTGGGTCACGAGCTCGGCCCGGGCAGCTGCGATGTCCACGCTCCCGGGAGCCGACTCGACTACGTAACCCACCAGGAGCTCGTTGCCGCTGGAAGTGACCTGGACTGCGGCCGCAGCGCTGGTGACCCCGGGGAGCCCGGCCAGGGCATGGTCGATCTCCCCCAGTTCCACGCGCCGTCCGGCGAGTTTGACCTGTTCATCCAGGCGCCCGGCGAAGATGAGTCCTTCGCGCTCCGCCCGCACCTTGTCCCCGCTGCGGTACGCGCGGTCCCAGCCCAGGGAGGGCAGCGGCGCATATTTCTCGGCGCTGATGACCGGATCCAGGTAACGGGCCAGCCCGACGCCGCCAATCACCAGCTCGCCCTCCTCACCCCAGCAGACCGGGTTGCCGTCCGTGTCCACGACGGCGAGGTTCCAGCCTTCCAGCGGGAGTCCGATGCGGACGGGGTCCGTGCCGTCCAGCAGGGCGGCGCAGGCGATGACGGTTGTTTCGGTGGGACCGTAGGTGTTCCAGACTTCCCGTCCGGGGCCGGAGAGCCGGGCCCCGAGTTCAGCCGGGCAGGCCTCGCCGCCGAAGATCAGCAGCCGGATCCGGCTGACGGTTTCCGCCGGCCAGACCGAGGCCAGGGTCGGCACGGTGGAGACAGCGGTGATCTTGCGTTCTTCCAGCCACGGTCCCAGGTCGATGATCGAGCGGACCACCGAGCGGGGCGCCGGGACCAGGCAGGCGCCGTGCGCCCATGCCAGCCACATTTCTTCGCAGGAGGCATCGAACGTCACGGAGAGGCCGGCCAGGACCCGGTCGCCCGGGCTGAGCGACTGGCCAACGCAGTAGAGCCGTGTTTCGGAGTCGACCAGGGCAGCAGCGGAACGATGCGTCACGGCAACGCCCTTGGGTTTTCCGGTCGAACCGGAAGTGAAAATGATCCAGGCGTCGTCTTCGGGATGCGGTTCCGGGCCGTTGCCGTGGATGGGCACACCCTGCCGGATGGTCAGCTGCAGTCCCTCGCCAATCACGGCGCAGACCCCGCCTTCTGCCCAGACGACGTCCGCGCGGCCGGCGGGCTCATCCGCATCAACCGGTACGTAGGCCGCACCGGAGAAGAGGACTCCGAGAATGGCGATGTACAGGTCGGAGGATCCGGACGGAACGAAGATCCCGACCCGGTCGCCGGCGCCGATGCTGGCTGACCAGAGTTTCCGGGCCAGGGCATGTACCCGGTTGGAGAGCTCTTCATAGGTCAGTGGTTCCGACCCGTCGTCCAGCGCCGGGGCTGAGGGGTAGGCAGCCGTCGTCTCCTTGAAGATGTCGACCAGGGCCCGCTGCTCCGGAGCAGGGCCGCCGTAGTAGACAGCCCGGTCGGGTTCGAGGGTGGTGCGGCTAAACGCCCGCATCTGCTCACCGGTCTCTCCCCGGGCAGGGACGGCTGTGTGCGGGGAGGTGTTGCCTGTGCAGGCGGTCTGGCGGCTTCCTTTCGTTGCGCTCAATGGTTCGGACCGGTCTTCGGACAAAGTCATCGGGGCATTCTTCCTGGTGGCACGGTATGGCACGGGATGGCATGGTGTTCTGCCGCCGTCGTGCTGATTCCCAGCAGGACTCTCCAACAAGCGGCCTTAGGCAGCCTAGGGACGGGTTTGGTACCTGCACATGAGTACAGTGGCGGGCCGCCTACTGCCGGGTACGCGAGCCGCCGTGAGGTACTTACTGGCGCGCTACTCGTTCATCCCCGGTTGACCTCGTGATATTCCTTGCTCACAGGAAGTTCCCAGCAACCGCATAGTCGTGACACAGTCCGCTTTGGTTGCCTCGGACCAGCCATCCGCAAGGCCGGGACGGGCAAGACCGCCCCGGCAGCAGCACGTTGAAGTTGAAGGGGATCCATGAGCACTCCCGGTGTGACGCCAAAAACCAGGTACACGGGAATCGACGCGGCCCGCGGAATTGCGCTGATCGGCATGATGGCGATCCATCTTCTTCCGGCCACCACCGACGACTTCGGCCCCTCGTGGTCCTGGAACCTGTTTGCCGGAAAAGCTGCCGCACTGTTCGCGCTCCTGGCCGGAGTCGCCCTGGGGCTCTCCTCGGGCGGGGTTCGGCCGAAGCGGGGCATCCAACTGACGGCAGTCCGCTGGAGCACCGTCGTCCGGGCGCTGCTGGTCGGCTCCCTCGGCCTGGCCATCGCCTACGTAGATATGCCGGCTTTCATCATCCTGGCCTACTACGGTGTGATGTTCCTGCTGGCGGTTCCGCTGCTGGGCCTGTCTGCACGTGCCCTGTTTGCTGCGGCGGCAGCCTTCGCCGTCCTGGGCCCGGTCCTGATGGAGCTGCTGCGGGACCATCTTCCCGAGCCCGGATACGATCCAACCTTTGCGGATCTCTTCGCCGATCCCGGGAAGATTCTGTCCCAGCTCCTGCTAACCGGGACCTATCCGGCGATCCCCTGGATGGCATACATCTGCGCAGGACTCGCGATTGGACGGCTGCGGCTGGGCGAGTGGAAAACGCAGGTGGCGGTTTTGACTGCGGGGGCGGGTACCGCCCTCGCCGCCTGGTTGACCTCAGCTCTGTTGCTGGGACCGTTCGGCGGCCTGGACCGGATTGAGGCTGCCACCCCGGGGATGGGTTCCCAGGCGATCGGGGATGCGCTCATCTGGGGAACCCAGGACTACCTTCCCACCACCACCTACTGGTGGTTCGCCATTCTGGCGCCGCACTCCACCACCCCGCTTGACCTCACCTACACGATCGGAATCTCCGCGGCTGTGCTCGGCGCAATGCTGCTGATCGGCCACGCCGCCGGACGCTATCTGCTTCCGCTGGCCGCGGTGGGCAGTATGACCCTGACTCTCTACTGCGCCCATCTCCTGGTCCTGGGCACGGGCTTCTACGAGGACCAGCCGGAGCTCTCCTTCATCCTGCAGGTGGCGGCGGCCTTCGCCTTCGCGCTGATCTGGCGTACTTTCCGCCGCCAGGGGCCGCTGGAGGAACTGGTTGGGAAGGCCACCGGAGCAGCCCGGCGACGGGTGCTGGCACGCGCCGAGACCGTGCCCACCACCGAAAATGGCCCTAATCCCAGCTGATCCGATCGACCCGGACCGCTCCGGGCCCAGATACCGCTGCTGCCGCCAGCAGTCCGTCAGGGAGGCCGAGCATCCCGGCGTCCAGATCGAGAACCTGCAGCCGCTGCCCCGTTGTCAGAACCGTAGCCGTGCGGCCTGCGCTGACCTCAACCAGGTGCGGGGCGATGCGCAGTCCGGCACCGGTGGCCTTGAGGACGGCTTCCTTCCGGGTCCACTGCCGCGCCTGCCGCAGTGCCCGGCTGCCTGGAGCATCGGCGTCGAACTGTGTGTGTTCACTGTCCGTACTGATCACCGCGTCCAGGCCGGGGTCTCCGAATCCGGCCAGGTGGGCCAGGTCAAGACCCAGCGCCGCGGTGGCGGTGGCACCGGCGAGCAGCCAGTCCCCGCTGCGGCTGAAACTGACCAGGAACGGAAGGATGCCTCCCCCAGCCCGGTACTGCGGAACACCATGGCTGTGCACAGCGTCCGGACCGCACTCTGGACATCGGTAGTCGGCCGCAACCGCTGACGGTTCAACGCCGGCCAGCGCCGCCACAAACTGCCGCGCAGCCTGCCGGGACGCGACGTAACGGCGCCGCACCGCGGGGTCGGCAAAGGTGCTGGCGCGGCGGAGTTCGGCCGGGGTCAGCGGCGCTTCGTCCGGGTCCGGTTCCCCCAGCCGGCGGACTGCCAGCGACAGGAGAACCGACGCTGTCCTTGCCTCCGTACCGGTCCGGGTGTTCATTCCGCTGCACCCTACCGGCTAAAAGTGGATCCGGGAATCCTCCGGCCCAGCGGCGGTCAGCACGAATGCCGGGGGAATAACCGGGAGCGGTCCGGGGTTGGTGGCAATTGTGTTGGTAGAAATCTGGTCCGATATCGGATGTCCCTGGTGTTTCATTGGCAAGCGGCGTTTTGAAGCCGCCCTATCCCGCTTCGAGCATGCTTCGGAGGTGCAGGTCCGCTGGCGCAGCTACCAGCTTGATCCGACCCTCCCCGAGCATTTCGAGGGCACGGAAATTGAGTACCTCAGCAAGGTCAAGGGCATGGACCCGGCGCAGCTGGCCGGCATGCTGGAGCATGTAACGTCCCAGGCCGCGGGCGAAGGCTTGAACTATCGATTCGCTGACCTGGTTGTGGCGAACACCTTCACCGCGCACCGGCTCATCCACCTGGCCCGGGATTCCGGCGGCGAGGAAGCCGCCGGAGCCGTCAAGGAAGCTCTGCTCTCGGCACATTTCGAAAAGGGCCTGGACATTGGCAGCACCGATGTCCTGACGGAAATCGGCTCCCAGGCAGGGCTCGATCCGGCAATCGTGCGCTCCGCTCTCGCGGGTACTGACTACGCCGACGCCGTCGAGCAGGACGTTGCCGAGGCCCGGGCCCTGGGCGTCAGCGGGGTGCCGTTCTTTGTGCTCGACCGCCGGTACGCTATTTCCGGTGCTCAGCCGGCAGAGGTGTTTGAGCAGGCGTTGGCCCAGGCCTGGGAGGCAGGACACCAGCCGCTGCAGCCGGCAGCGGCCTCCGCGGACGGAGCCGCGTGCTCGGCCGAGGGCTGCGACTAACCCGGGCTCGCCGGCGGTTTTAGCCGGCGGGTTTAGCCGGCGGGCCAGCCGGCGGTTTTAGCCGGCGGGTTTAGCCGGCGGGTTTAGCCGGCGTCCGCTGACGGGGAGGCAGAGGTCCAGGGGCAGCTGATTGGCCCGGGAATGGCGGCCTGTGCCTTCTCCACCGGCACGAGGTCTTCATAAGTGGACCCCAGGACCACATCCACGGAAGCGTCCTTCCGGTCGTCTTGGATGTAGTGCGTTGACGGGATCTGCTGCTGGACCGTGAAGGCCTGGGCTTCCCCGCTGGGGCCGGAAAGGATGATGGCTGTCATCCCGTCCCGGTTCACGGTGCTGTTCCCGGTTTGGCCCACCTTGAAGCCGCGGGACTGCAGGGCTTCGGCCACTTCGGTGGCCAGTCCGGGAGTCGGCGTCGAGTTATAGACGTTCACCGTCACCGTGTCCGGTGACTGATAGAGGTACGGCCCGGCGGGGCAATCGGCCTGCGGCGGTGGCCGCAAGGCCGGACGGGGCAGGTCAATCCAGCCTGCGGCAATCCCCTGCACCACAATGGCCGCGGCAATCAGGACGGCAAGAAGCATCCCCAGGACAACGCCGTGAAACGCCCGCCGCCCCTTGCCCCGGCCCGCGCCGTCGTCGCCGTCCTTGAACACGGCCCCAAGATCCTGCTCGGTGACGATCCGGTGACCGCGCCAGTCATCTGTGTCGCCCGTTTCTTGAGCGCCCTCATGCTCCCCGTCAGGGGGCTGGTTAGTCATCGATCACGAGCACGCGGGCGTGCAGGATAGTGCGCTGGTGCAGCGCAGTCCTTACTGCCCGGTGCAGTCCGTCTTCCAGGTACATAGTGCCCCTCCATTGCACGACGTGCGGGAAAAGGTCTCCAAAGAAGGTGGAATCCTCGGCCAGCAGGGCACCGAGATCCAGGGTGGCTTTTGTGGTCACCAGCTCGTCCAGACGGACCTGCCGGGGAGGTACCGATGCCCAGTCCTTGGGAGTTACGTATCCGTGGTCAGGGTAAGGGCGCACATCGCCAACTGCTTTGAAGATCACTACCCCAGACTAGAGAAGTTAAGGACCCAAGGAAACAGGACTCCCCGGCGGCGGACCCAGCAATACGCGGTTGTGGGCTGCTGGATACCTGTCGGCGGGTTCGGAACGGGAATACTGGAGGGGTGAACTCCTCTGCTCCTCGTTTTGGCCTCCTGCTCGACGTCGATGGTCCGATCGCCTCGCCGGTCACCCGCACTGTCCCGCCAGCCCTTATCGGGCACCTGGTCGCCCTGGCAGCCGCGGGCTGGCCGGTTGTGTTCAACACCGGGCGCTCCGACGCCTTTATCCGCACGCAGGTGATGGAACCGATGCTCGCTGCAGGGCTTCCCGATGACGTACTGGTGCATGCGGTCTGCGAGAAGGGAGCGGTCTGGTTTTCCTTTGACGGCTCCGGTCCGCTGGCGGTGGAAGTTGATGAGACGCTGGCGCTGCCGCGTTCCTATGCGGACAAGGTGCGTGAGCTCGTGACCGGGAAATACGCCGGGCACATGTTCTTCGACGAAACCAAGCTGGCCATGGTCTCCGTGGAGCAGCACCTCGACGTCGCCAACGCGGACTACCTCGCGGAGCAGGAAGCGTTCGACGCCGATGCCCTGGCCCTGATGTCCCGCTTCGACATGGGGGTGTGCCGGCTGGACCACCATGCACCCAACTCCGATGATTCCGTTGACTACCGGATCGACCCGACGATCATTTCCACGGACATTGAGGCGCTCGGCGTCGGCAAGGACCTTGGTGCGAGGCGTGCCCTGGCCCTGCTGGAGGCCGCCGGAACACAAGTTCCCCGGATTTGGCGGACGGTTGGAGACTCACGGACGGACTATGCCATGGCCGACGAGCTGCATGCACTGGGCTTCGACGTCGCGCACGTGGACGTCCGGCCTGCCGACGGCGTTCCGGCCAAGCCGTACCCGGTGCTCACCGTTCCGGACCGCATCCACGAGGATGCCGGCGAAGCGTTCCTGCACCGCTGGACGCAGATGGCTGCGGGACTGGCGGCGGACGGCGCCGGGGTGCAGTAGGTTTCTGGCTGGCGGGCTGCGGCGGCGCTGTGCGGAGGGGTTGGAGGGGTTGCCGGGTTTGGCGGCTCGCGGGCTGCGGCGGTGGCGCTGGCGCTGGCGCTGGCGCTGGCATGCTGACTGGCGGAGAGGCACAGCCTGCGCAGTTTCCCACCCTTCGTGACCCCTGTGACTGGTGAGGCCCCACCCGCCACACCCTCAACATTCAGTGGGAAACTGCGTCGCAGCGGAGCCGTAAGGCGACACGCGTTCCCACCCTATGATCACTCCCGTGACAGGTGAGGCCCCACCTGCCCCAGAAGGCAACAAACAGTGGGAACCCGTGTCGCGGCCGGCCTCGCGGAATGGCCACAGCCTGCGCAGTTTCCCACCCTTCTTGACCCCTGGGACTGGTGAGGTCCCACCCG
>NZ_DALZXY010000052.1:23815-24238 GCF_031988865.1 Arthrobacter sp. | reverse complement strand
GGCGGTGCCCTCCAGGGAAGGATCCGCGAGCAGTCGGCGGAGCAGGATTCCCGGAGTCACGAACTCCACGGCTGTGCGGCTTCCCGCGTGGCGTTCCCCGCGCACGGTGTACCCCACCCGCTCGCCCACATTGGACCCGTCGAGCGTGGCCAGGCGGCGGGCTGCGGCCCGGGCCGCCACCCGCCGGGGCTGGGTCACGACGATCCGCCCCGCACCGGCGCCGGCGAGGTTCGCGACGAGTGGCGGTACAAGCGTGGTTTTACCGGTGCCGGGTGGAGCCTGCACGACGGCGGTGCGTCCACCTGCAGCTTGGTCCAGGGCCTGGGCGAGGTCCGGCAGGGACCGGGCGAAGACCAGTCCGCGGCCGAGCCGGCGCAGGTCGAAGGGACCGTCCGGGAGTGCGCCGGCGGGGGCCGGGTCGGG
>NZ_DALZXY010000052.1:1497-23805 GCF_031988865.1 Arthrobacter sp. | reverse complement strand
CGCTTGGCTCCACCCCCGGATGCCGTGCGCTGTCCGGTGCCGGGAGAGGCACCCGGGCCTTGGCGGCTAACGGCGCAGCATCTTCCGGGCGGCCTGGTTACCCATAAACTGCACCAGCTGGACGAGCACAATAATGACGGCGACGGCTGCCCACGTCACCACTGGGTTGAACTGGCGGTAGCCGTACTGGATGGCGAAGGTCCCCAGCCCGCCGCCACCCACATATCCGGCCACCGCAGACATATCCACCAGCGCCACGAAGACGAAGGTGTAGCCCAGGATCAGCGGGCCCAGCGCCTCGGGAATCAGAATGGTCGCAATAATGCGGCGGCGCCCGGCACCCACGGACCGCGCCGCCTCGATGACCCCGGGCTGCACGGTAAGCAGATTCTGTTCCACGATCCGGCTGATGCCGAAGGCCGCTGCGAGGGACAACGTAAAGATGATCGCGTTGTTACCGATTCCGCTTCCCACCACGGTGCGGGCCAGCGGCTGAATGGCCGGCAGGAAAATAATGAACGGAATGGGCCGGAAAACGTTCACCAGCACGTTCAGGACGCTGAACACGGCCCGGTTATCCAGCAGCGCACCCCGGCGGGTGGTGTAGAGGCCCAGTCCGATCAGCAGCCCGCCAATTCCGCCGAACAGCAGGCTCAGGCCCACGATGTACAGCGTTTCACCGACTGCCGTCCACAGCTGCGGCGCCAGGGGAATCAGTTCTTCCATATCAGCTCAGCTCCGTTACTTTGATTCCGTGGCCCACGGACGCGAGTACGCCATCGATCACGTGGTCCGCCCCCTTGAGCGCCAGGGTGAGGTGGCCAAAGGCCCGCCCCGAAATGTCGTTGATGCCGCCGTAGACCAGTTCGAACCCCACACCGGCGCGGCCCAGTTCAAGGAAAACCTCGGCCTGTGAGGCATTTCCGTCCCGGAAGGACAGGGTGACAATCCGCCCTTCGTGCCGGGCTTTCAGGGAAGCCAGCTCATCCGGGGACGGGACGCCCCGAACCACGGTGGAGACGAACTTCTGCGAGGACGGCCGGCGCGGATTCGAGAAGACCTCGAAGACTTCGCCCTGTTCCACGATCCGTCCGCCGTCCATCACCGCCACCCGGGTGGCCAGATTCTGGATGACGTCCATCTCGTGGGTAATGACCACAATGGTGATGCCGAGTTCCCGGTTCACCCGGCGCAGCAGGGACAGCACCTCGTGGGTGGTTTCCGGGTCAAGGGCTGAGGTGGCTTCGTCGGCCAGCAGGATCTTGGGTGACGCGGCCAGCGCCCGGGCAATGCCGACCCGCTGTTTCTGCCCGCCGGAGAGCTGTTCGGGATAGCTCCCCGCCTTATCCGCCAGGCCGACGAAGTCGAGCAGTTCCTCCACGCGGGCAGCGATTTCCGTCTTGCTCCGCCCGGCAACCCGCAGCGGGTACGCGATGTTGCCCCGCACCGTCTTTGAGTTGAAGAGGTTGAACTGCTGGAAAATCATCCCAATGCCCAGCCGCAGCGACTTCAGCTTCCTTTCGGGAACCCCGGAGACCTGCTGCCCGTCCACTGTGATATTCCCCGAAGTACTGGTTTCAAGGGCATTGATGAGCCGGACCAGGGTGGACTTGCCGGCGCCGGAATAGCCGATGATGCCGAAAATCTCCCCCGCCTCGATCTCGAGGTTGATCTCCGTCAACGCGGCGACGGAGGATTCGCCCTTCCGGGCCGGCGGATAGGACTTGGAGACGTTCTGCAGGGAAATGAGGGCCATGAAGGTTCCTTATTTTGGAGACGGGTGTCCCGCCCGGCAGCTGCTGCCGCCGGCCGGGACCCTTCGGTGATGCGTCGGGGCTAGCCCAGGGCTTCGATGTCCTTCTGGACCTTGGCCAGCGAAGTCGACAGGTCCTCGACCGGAACTTTTAGGAACTCGGCGGTGTTGCCGGAGACCTCCTGCACACCGTCCTGGACCGACTGGGTGTTCTGGTAGATCTCCACCAGCTTCAGGTACGTCTCATTGTTTTCCTCGCCGGCCCGGGCCGCGAAAATGTTCACGTACGGGATAGCTGCGGGATCCGAGGGATCATCCTGGGCAATGGCGTCCTCGAACTTCAGCCCTGCGTCGCCCACGAAGTCGTTGTTGATGATGGCGGCGGCAACGTCAGGCAGCGACGTCGGTGTCAGCGACGCTTCCAGCGTGGTGACCTTGACCTTGGACTTGGCTTCCTCGATGTCATCGAGGGTGGAGAACGCGCTGCCGCCGCCGGCAAGGCTCACGAGGCCGGCGGACTGAAGTACCAGCAGACCGCGGGACAGGTTGCTCTCGTCGTTGGGGATGGCCACGGTGGCGCCGGCGGGGATATCTTCCACGGAATCGTACTGCGTGGAGTAGAGGCCCAGCGGATAGATGGCAGTGGAGCCGACAGGTATCAGGTCCTCGCCGCTGGCCACGTTGTAGCGGGCCAGGTACACGATGTGCTGGAACTGGTTCAGGTCCAGCTCTCCCTCGGTCAGCGCGGGGTTGGGAAGCGTGTACTCGCCAAAGTCCACAATTTCGACGTCGATCCCCTCCGCCTTGGCCGCCTCGGTGTAGGTGGCCCAGTACGGATCGCTGGCACCAACGACGCCGATTTTCACCGGGCCGCCCTCGTCCCCGGCAGCCGACCCGCAGGCGGCCATACCGAGGGCAAGGAGGGGTGCTACGGCAACTGCCAGGATTTTCCTGCTGAGTTTCATGGTTCGGTTCTTCTCCTGATGGGTTCGCGGCAAGGCGCGCGAAGAGTGGGGTGGCGCAGGCCGCTCTTAGGGCAGTGCCGGCGCCGTACTTGCCTTGCGGAGGGTCTCCGCCAAGGCCGAATCTTCACCTGGAGCACCCCGCTACGACGAGAGGGTTGCTGTCCAGCCGGCCAGGGCCGATGGCTGGAACTCTTGATTCCGGTCTCACGCTAGGGGCGGGTGCGGGGCCGCGCCAAAACCGGATGACACAGAGCGGCGCACGCCGTCGCGGGAAGACAAAGAGCGACATATAACGTCGCAGAAGGACACAGTGCGATGCCGGTGCTCGTGCCACCGGCCCAGTCAGAGCCTGTTGGGCCAACCCGCCGCGTCGGTAGGATTGTTCTTTCTGCCGGGTACGCACGGCGTGGCAGCTGAGAGTCCAAGGAGGAAGCGTATGGGCACGGTCGAGGATCTCGGCGCGGACGGCATCTGCGCCCTGGCGAAACGTTTCGGACTGGTCCTGGAGCCGGAAAGCGTCCGTTTCAACGAAGCAGGGCTGGACTACCGGGTTGCGTTCGCAACAGCCACAGGCACAGGCACAGGCACAGATGAGCAATGGGTACTGCGGGTCCCCCGTCGCCCGGACGTTGCGGCGAACCAGGACCAGGAACGGGCCATCCTCGATTTTGTCCGGCCCCGGCTGCCTGCGGCCGTCCCGGATTGGAGGATCCAGACCGAGGACCTGATCGCGTACCCGCTGCTGCCCGGGACCCCCGGACTGACCGTGGGGCCCGAGAACCAGACGAACTGGCATTTTGACCCGTCATCGCGGCCCTACCTTCAATCCCTGGCCAAGCTCATCGGATCCCTGCACAGCATGGACGCTGCCGCCGCAGCTGCAGCCGGCATCCCGGCCGAAACCCCGGAAACCGTCCGGCAAAACTGGGCGGACGGCCTCGGCACGGTTGAAGCAGAGTTCCGGATCGCCCCGGACCTGCTGGACGGATGGCGCCGGTGGCTCGACGACGATCACTTCTGGCCGGCGCGGACCGTCCTGACCCACGGTGAGCTATATCCAGCCCACCTGCTGCTCGATGACGAGGACCGCATCGTCTCGGTACTGGACTGGACCACGGCGAAAGTCAGCGACCCGGCGCTGGAATTCATGTACGTGCAGCTCATTTCCCCCGGCTCCCTCCAGGAGGTAGCGACCTGGTACCAGGAGGCAACCGGGCACTCCGAGCCTTATCTGGTGGAACGCTGCGCTGCCCTCATTGCTGCGGGTCCGTTGAACCATGCGCTCTATGCCTTGACCACGGGACTGCCCGAGCACCGTGACGCCGCGGCCGCACAGCTGAAGCCTGCCTAAAACAACACACTCGGCAGCACGATCGAACACAGCCGCCGGACCTGGCGCCGCACCTAACCTCTGCTGAGCCGCGCGTAACCTCTGTTGAACTGGTGGCCGGCCGCGGACGCCTTGGGTATCCTGCCAGCAGTGCAAACTTACTTATTTCCGTGATGCAGAGCGCTCTCTGCCAGCTTGATGCTCCCCTTCGGACCCGTGACGACTCCGTGGCGGGCGGTGATTTTGTGTGCCCGACGCCGGGACTCCTGCGGAGTCCCGAACACCCAGGCCCACACCCTCAAATCCTCCCGGAAGAACAGCTATGCCTGCCCACGAGCCCCAACCAGGACGTTTCCTGCCAATAACCCCACTGAATGACCGCAGTGCGCTGCGCCCGGATTGCGCCAGCTGCTATGCGTTGTGCTGCACGGCCTTCGGGTTCACGAAGTCCGCCGACTTTGCCGTTGACAAGGCTGCTGGAACCCCGTGCCGCAACCTGGCCACTGATTTCTCCTGCACTATCCACGAATCCCTGCGCCCGCGGGGATTCAGCGGCTGTACGGTTTTTGACTGCTTTGGTGCCGGGCAGACCGTTTCCCAGGGCTACTTCCCCGGCGAAAACTGGCACAGCCACCCTGAACGGGCACAGGAGATGTTCGGTGCCTTTGCCTCCGTGCGCCAGCTCCACGAAATGCTCTGGTACCTGGTGGAGGCCGGGTCCCGGACCTTTGACTTGGATACCGCCGGACGGGCGGCCGACCTCAGCACCATGATCAGGAGGACGATAGACCAGGGTCCAGCGGCCCTGCGGGCGCTGGACCTTCCCGCGCTCCACGAGGTAGTCCGGACACTGCTGATGGAGGTCAGTGAGGAGGTGCGTGCCGGCTATTTTGCCGACGAACCGGAAGGAACCGGGAAGGACCTGCTCCCCCAAGCTGACCTTATTGGACGCAATCTGCGATCCGTGCGCCTCTGCGGGGCAGATCTCCGCGGGGCCTATTTGATCGGTTCGGACCTCCGCGGAGCGGATCTCTCCGGAACTGACCTGCTGGGCGCGGACCTGCGCGGCGCACGGCTGGAGGGCGCAGACCTGTCCCGGGCCTTGTACCTAACGCAGCCTCAGGTCAACGCGGCCAGCGGCGACCCGGAGACTCTCCTGCCGCCGGATCTCAGCCGGCCCGGCCACTGGACAGGCGGCTGACACCATCCGCCGCTACGCCGGGTACAGGGCAACGGCTGCGGGATCCAGGGTGAAGAACACTTCCTGTCCCGGCAGCAGTGACAGGCATGCTGCTTCGGCCGGAGCGATATCCGCGGCGAGCTCTCCGGCCCGTACCCGGATCCTGTCGCCGTGCGGTTCCAGCTCGGTGACCGTCACCTTGAGCACGTTTCCGGTGCCGCCCTGGCCCGCTGTGCTGACGGAAGCGGACGCCGGACCTGACACCGCACCAGCCCCGGACGCGCTGTCAGGCTCTGCGAGGCTGACAGACACCGAGGACGGCGAAAAAGCGGCCAGCCATTTGGCGCCGTCCGGATGCGGTCCGGTGGGTCCGTCCGGGCATCCCTGAAGCTCGAACCCGGGGGCCATGAAGCAGTCCCCGCTGCGGGTTCCCGCCACCAGGTTCAGCCCGGCAAGGCTGGCAGTGAACCGGCTGCGGGGCCGCCGAAGAACCTGCGACGGCGGGCCTTCCTCAACGATCCGCCCGTCCTGCATGACCAGGACCCGGTCAGCCAGGGTCAGCGCGTCCAGGACGTCATGGGTGACGATCAGGGCACTGCGGTCCACCAGGACGCGGCTGAGCAGCCGCCGCAGCAGGGGGGCAGCATGTACGTCCAGCGCCGCCATCGGTTCGTCCAGCAGCAGCAGGGACGGTTCTGCGGCCAGCGCCCGCGCCAGGGCGACCCGCTGCGCCTGTCCGCCGGAAAGTTGGGCCGGCTTCCGCGCCGCAAACTCGGCGGCGTCGGTCTGCCCCAGCCAGTGCCGGGCGGCAGCCCTGGCTTGCCTCCGCGGCGTCCCGGAGCTGCGGGGCCCAAAGGCCACGTTCTCCTCGGCGCTGAGGTGCGGAAACAGCAGGGCTTCCTGGGCGAGGAGGGCTGTCCCCCTGAGGTGGGGCGGCAGCCGTTTTCCCTGTTCGACGTCGAAGAGCGTGGTGCCGCCAAGTTCGGCGCGCCCAGCCTGGGGATGGAGCAGCCCCGCGATCAGGGAGACCACTGTGGACTTCCCAGCCCCGTTAGGTCCCAGCAGGGCCACTGTTTCACCGGGAGCCACCTCGAACGCGACGTCGATTCCGCGTTCCGGTAATACGGCCCGCAAATCCAGCCTCATGCCCGCACCGCCCGCTCACTTGGAGCGGTACTGCGGTAGGACAAGCCAACGACGGTCACCGCGACCACCACCAGGACCAGGGAAAGTGCCACCGCGGCGTCGGCGTCGGTTTCCCGCTGCAGATAGATCTCCAGGGGCAGCGTCCGGGTGACACCCTCGAGGCTGCCGGCGAACGCGAGCGTGGCACCGAACTCACCAAGGCACCGGGCGAAGGAGAGCACAGCCCCGGAGGCCAGGCCCGGGAGCACCAGCGGCACGGTGACCCGCCGCAGCACCGTTCCGGGTCCGGCGCCAAGAGTTGCGGCCACGGCTTCGTAGCGGGTTCCCGCGGTCCGGAGCGCCCCTTCGAGGCTCAGCACCAGGAACGGCAGGGCAACAAAGGTCTGGGCGAGGATCACGGCGGCAGTGGAGAACGCTATCTGCACGCCCAGCACCTCCAGTGCTCCACCCAGCAGTCCCTGCCGGCCGAAGGTGTACAGCAGCGCAATGCCGCTGACCACAGGCGGAAGCACCAGCGGCAGCAGGACCAGGGCCCGCACCAGGCGTTTTCCCGGGAACCGCAGCCTGGCCAAGGCCAGGGCCAGGGGCACACCAAGCAGGATGCACAGCAACGTGCTGACTGTTGCTGTCCGCAGGCTCAGTGACAGCGCAGCCAGTGAGGACTCTGAGGTCACCAGCGGGATGAACTCCGCCCAGTCCACCTCGGCGGCAACTGCCACCAGCGGCAGGAGCAGGAATAAGGCCCCCACGCAGGCGGCAGCGGTGACCCAGCGTGGCAGCGCAATCACGCGCCTCCTCCTCTGGCCCCAGCGCCGACGGCGGATGCCGCCGGTTTGCGGCTGCTGACCGGTGAGGATGATGGCTCACTACGGCGCACCGAACCCTGCCTTCCGCAGGACTTCCTGGCCGGCGTCGCTGCGCACGAACCGGATGAACTCATCGGCCAGGTCCGCTTCCCCCGCCTGTGAAAGTCGAACGATCGGGTAGGTGTTGACTGCCTGGGCCGCCTCCGGGAAAGCCACTTCTTCCACCTTCCCGGCGGCAGCGCGGACATCGGTGACATAGACCAGCCCGGCATCCGCCTCCCCTGAGCTGACCTTGCCTAGGACTCCGGTCACGGAAGACTCTTCGCTTACCGGGCTGATTTCGGTTCCGGTGGCCGCTTCGATCCTTGCCGCGGCAGCGCCGCAGGGCACCTGCTCCGCGCACATCACCACCTGCATACCCGGATCCCCCAGGTCACGGAACCCGGTGATCCCGCCCGGATTGCCCGGAGGCACCGCGATGGTGAGGGTGTTGACGGCAAAGGGTGCGGGATCGCCGGCGGCAAGTCCCTCTGCCTCAACCTTGTCCATGTTGGCTGCGTCCGCGGATGCGAAGACGTCTGCCGGGGCGCCGGATTGAATCTGGCTGGCCAGGTCCGCTGAGCCGGCAAAATTCAAGCGCACCGCAGTGCCGGGATGTGCCCCCTCGAACTCGTCGGCCAGCTCCGTGAAGGGGCCGGACAGCGACGCGGCAGCGAAGACCATTAGCTCGTGTCCATCTTCTGGCGAAGAGGCTGAGGGCGACGCCGCGCAGGCGGGCAGCGCCAATGCGGCCAGGGCAAGCAGGAGGGCAGCCGTCCTTGCGGATCCGTGATTCCTGTGATGCATTACGCCTGTTTCTTTCCCGGAGGTATTTCGACGATGACGTTGGTTGCCTTGACGACGGCGGTGGCGGTGGACCCGGGTTCCAGTCCGAGCTCGCGGACGGCCTCGGCGCTCATCAGCGAGACCACACGGAAGGGTCCGCACTGCAATTCGACCTGCGCCATGACCTTGTCCATCACGATTTCCGTCACCAGGCCGACAAACCGGTTCCGCGCGGAACTGGCAACCACCGTGGGGTCCTCAGGCAGATGCGCCTGGCTCCGGGCCAGCTGGGCCAGTTCCAGGCTGTCAATTATCTGCCGCCCGCTGGCGTCCCGGCGGCCGGTCAATGTACCGTGCTCTATCCAGCGGCGGACGGTGTCATCGCTGACTCCCAGGAATCGCGCCGCTTCGGCAACTCTCAAGCTAGGCATGATTCGACAATATGCCGCAAATACGTTTGTTTCCAGAGGATCGAGAAATATATGCGGACATTTGCCGGAGACGAGGCCTTGCCGGACGCGGTCTCCCGGCTGCGGCAGGCCGGGTGTGTTTTCCCCGAGGAGGAAGCGCAGCTGCTGGTTGACGCTGTGGCGTCGGCCAGGGAGCTCGACTCCCTGCTCGCCCGGCGGGTAGCCGGCGAGCCGCTTGAGTATGTCCTGGGCTGGGCTCAGTTCGGCGGATTACGTGTTGGCGTGGCCCGGGGCGTTTTTATCCCGAGGAGGCGTTCCGAGTTTCTGGCCGCTGCCGCCATTGACGCCGCCCTGGACATTGATGGACCGGTGGTGCTGGAGCTGTGCTGCGGCGCGGGGGCGGTCAGCGCCGCTGTCGCGGCCGCGGTTCCGACGGTGCGGCTGCACGCTGCCGATCTGCTGCCCGCTGCCGTGGACTGCGCGCGGAAAAATCTCGGCGGCCGGGCCACCGTCTATCGAGGCGACTTGTTCGCTCCCTTGCCGGACGCCCTTCACGGCCGGATCGACGTCGTGGTCGCGAACGCACCTTACGTTCCCACGGACCGCTTGGAGCTAATGCCGCGTGAGGCCAGGCAGTATGAACCGGCGGAAGCGCTCGACGGCGGCCCGGACGGCCTGGCGGTACTGGGCCGGATTGCCGCGGACGCACCGCGCTGGCTGCGGCCGGGCGGGTCACTGTTCGTGGAATGCAGTGAGGGACAGGTCCCGGACCTGGCCGCAGCCTTTACCACTGCCGGCCTGCCTCCCACGGTGTTGCGCGACGCGGAGGCAGACGCCACGGTGCTTCGAGGAACAATGCCCCGCCGGTGACTGGTTTCCGCTTGCCGGGGCAGGGCCGGCGTTCACCCTGACCTTCAGGCACTCGTCAGGCGCGGGCGGATTCTGCGGTTACGGGTTCGGGAAGACTACTGGCGGCTTCCTGCGGTTGAACCCCGGTGCCGTTCAGTTCACCCACAGTGCCGTTCAGTTCGCCCACAGTACCGTTCAGTTCACCCTCAGTACCGGGGCGGCGCCGGTGCCCGGCCAGGAACTGTGCGATGCGGTTGACTGCGTCGCGGATGTCCTCCTCGGCGGGCAGAATCACGAAGCGGAAGTGGTCCGGCTCCGGCCAGTGGAAGGCCGTTCCCTGTGACACCAGGATCTTCTGTTCCTGAAGCAGATCCAGCACAAACTGCTCGTCGTCGTCGAACGGATAGAGCTCCCGGTCCAGTTTCGGGAACAGGTACATGGCGCCGGCCGCCGGTACACAGGAGACACCCGGCAGCTCGTTCAGCAGCCGGCAGGCCAAATCGCGCTGTTCGCGGAGCCGTCCGCCGGGTTTGATCAGGTCTTCAATGCTCTGGTAGCCACCAAGGGAAGTCTGGATCGCGTGCTGGGCGGGGACATTCGGGCAGAGCCGCAGGGAGGCCAGCAGCGACAGCGATTCCCGGTAGGCCGCAGTGGCGGCCCGGTTGCCGGTGACCGCCACCCAGCCGGCCCGGTAGCCGGGCATCCGGTAGGCCTTGGACAGACCGGAGAAGGTGAGGACTGGCAGGTCCCCGGCCACGGAAGCGGTGTGGATGTGCACGGCGTCTTCGTAGAGGATTTTTTCGTAGATCTCGTCGGAGAAAAGCACCAGGTCATGGCGGCGGGCCAGGTCGACGAACGCTTCGAGGATGTGGCGCGGATAGACGGCACCGGTGGGGTTGTTCGGATTGATGATGACAATGGCGCGGGTACGGTCGGTGATCTTGGCTTCGACGTCCGCCATGTCCGGCCACCAGTTGTTGTCCTCGTCGCACGCGTAGTGCACGGCCTTTCCGCCGGAGAGCATTACCGATGCCGTCCACAGCGGGTAGTCCGGGGCAGGGATCAGCACCTGGTCACCCTGCTCCAGGAACGCCTGCAGCGTCATCGAAATGAGTTCGCTGACTCCATTGCCGATGAAGATGTCCTCGACGCCAATCTGCATGAGGCCCTTGGTCTGGTAATACTGCGAGATCGCCGTGCGGGCGGAGAAGATCCCCTTGGAGTCGCTGTAGCCCTGCGCCCCGCGCAGGTGATGGATCATGTCCACCACGATCGATTCCGGCGCGTCAAGCCCGAACGGGGCAGGGTCACCCAGGTTCATCCGCAGGATGCGCTGACCGGCCGCCTCCATCTGCTTCGCGACGTTCTGGACGGGTCCGCGGAGGTCATATCGGACATCTTGCAACCGGCTGGAGTTTTGCATGGGACGCATCATCAGATTTTCCCACCGGCCGGCCCTCCGGCCAAAACGGGCCCCTCCATGACGGGCGGACGCCACACCGCGAACCATTCGGTGCATTTGTGCATAACTTGCACCAGTGCAAGAATGGCGGCATGTCAGCTGATACCTCCCTGCGCGGACGCCAACGCACCGAGACCCGCGCCGCCATCCACGAAGCGGCGGCCCAAACGGCCCTCGCGGAAGGGCTGGCTGCTGCCACGGCAGACGTGATCGCCGCCAGCGCCGGCGTTTCCCGGCGCACGTTCTTCAATTACTTCCCCAGTAAGGAAGACGCTGTCCTGGGTCTTCGCGATCCAGTGGTCCCGGACGAGGCTGCCGAGAAGTTCCACCAGGCGCGTGGCCCCCTTGTGGAGGAAGCAGCACACTTGATGGCTTCGATCCTCCGCTCCGCGCTTCCTGAGGGGCAGGGCCTGCGGTCCATGCACCAGGTGGCCCGGCGCTTCCCGGAACTACGGGGCCGGCTCAAGAACCATTTGGCAGCGGCGCAGACCCTGGCCCAGCCACTCATCCTCGAACGGGTGGCCGGCTCCCCCGCAGGCAACGGACCCGTCCCGCTCGAAGAGGCTGCGTCGGTGGCGACCGCGTTGGCCGGCATGATCGTCCACCACGCCTATACCTCCGACTTCGACGCCGCCATCGCGGGCCGCCCCCTGGCCCTCGACCGCTCCGCCGAAGCCTTCCGTTTCATCACCAGTACCTCTTTGTGAGAGAGAAGAATCTATTGAATAAACCCGTAAGCCCCGCCAAGGAAGCAGATGCTCCGCAAAAAGGCTCCCTAATCCTCCTGTTCGGTTCCCTGATGCTCGTGATGCTGCTGGCATCCCTGAGCCAGATGGTCTTTTCCAGCGCCCTCCCGACCATCGTCGGTGAGCTGAACGGCGTCGAACACATGATGTGGGTTATCACCGCCTACATGCTTGCCTCCACCGTCACCATGCCGATCTACGGCAAGGTCAGCGACGTCGTCGGCCGCAAGCCCATCCTGCTCTTCGCAGTTGCAGTCTTTGTGACCGGTTCCGTGATCGGCGGCCTGGCCCAGGACATGACGACGCTCATCGTGGCGCGCACCGTGCAGGGCCTCGGCGGCGGCGGCCTGATCGTCCTCTCCCAGGCTGCGATTGCCGACGTCGTTCCGGCGCGTGAACGCGGCCGATACATGGGCATTATGGGAGCGGTTTTCGCCGTGTCCTCAGTCGCCGGCCCGCTGCTCGGCGGCTGGTTCACTGAAGGTCCGGGCTGGCGCTGGGGCCTCTGGATGAACCTGCCACTGGGCCTGATCGCCTTCATCGCCGTGTCCATCCTGCTGCACCTGCCGAAGAAGCCTGCCAAGGACCGCGGCCGCGTGGATTACCCGGGCATGGCCCTGCTGGTCGCAGCAACCACCGCACTGATCCTCATGACCACCTGGGGCGGCTCGACCTACGAGTGGATCTCCCCGCAGGTCATCGGCCTGGCTGCCGTGCTGATCGTGGCCGCACTGCTCTTCGTCTGGGTGGAGCACCGCGCCGCCGAACCGATCATGCCCCTGCACATGTTCAGTGACCGCAACTTCAACCTGGCCACCGGCGCCTCCCTCCTGATCTCGCTGGCGATGTTCGGTGCCATGGGGTACCTGCCCACCTACTTCCAGATGGCAGAAGGAGCTTCCGCCTCCGAAGCCGGTCTGCTGATGATCCCGCTGATGGGCACCATGCTCATCACTTCCATCATCAGCGGCAATATCGTCACCCGCACCGGCCGGTACAAGATCCTGCCGATCCTCGGCGCACTGGTCCTCGCCGCCGGGCTGGCACTGCTCTCCACTGTGTCGCTTGAATCGCCGCTGCCGCTCATCTGCACCTACCTCGGCGTTATGGGCATCGGCCTGGGCATGAGCATGCAGATCCTGACCCTGATCGTGCAGAACTCCTTCCCGCACCGGATGGTCGGAACAGCCACCTCATCCAACAGCTACTTCCGCCAGGTGGGCAGCAGCCTCGGGTCCGCCGTCGTCGGATCGGTCTTCGCCGGCAGCCTCGCCACCCTGCTGGCCGAACGGCTGCCTTCCGGCACCGGCGCTCCGGGCGGGTCAACCTCACTGACCCCGGAACTGGTGTCCTCGCTTCCGGACGCGATCCGGGAGCCCGTCGTTTCCTCCTACAACGACGCACTGATCCCGGTTTACGCCTGGCTGGTGCCGCTGGCCGTCGCCGCCGCGGTGATGCTCTGCTTCATCAAGGAAAACGCGCTGGCCACCCGGATCGAGCAGGAAGTTCCGGCCAAGTCCGCCGCCGACGGCGAGCTGCCGGCCCCGGCAGCGGAGCGCGAGCTGGCAGGATCCCACGCGGAGCCCGCAGCGGATTCTGAAATCGGCCACGGTGAAGAAGGCCGGAAGCCGGCCGCCAAGTCCGGTGCCCACCGGGCCTGACCGCACTGACTGCTGCTGGATAAAGCCGCGGCCCGGATCTGGCTCAGGTTCGGGCCGCAGCCTTCTCCACGTCAGCTGCTGCCGAGCGGACACCCCGGGTGCGGTCATAGAGCAGGGCGAAGACCAGGGCTGCCACCACACTGATGAGGATGATGATGCCCATGCCGATCAGCCCGGCCTGCAGGCCGGCACTGGCCTCGGCGTCGTAGTACAGGATCGCTTTGTTCGCGATCGTCATCTGGTAAAGCGGCTCGCCACGGGCGATAAACACGAAAAACCCGGGCAGTGTCTGCAGCGGCAGCACACCGGTGGCTGCCGGAAGCCCCATAAAGACCACGTAGATCAGGGAAAGGATCATTCCGGCACTGCCGAAGATTCCGACCAGCGCAAAGGCGACGGCGGCGACGGTGACGATTGACAGCCAGCTGCTGAAGAAGAACCAGCCGCCGTGTGGAATGGGCATACCGACCGCATGGGCGGTCCACATCATCAGCCCGGCCGTCGGCAGGGCTGCGATGGACGCGGTCCCCCACTTAACCAGGAACGTGGTCCAGCGGCCCGGAAGCAGCCGCGGCCCCAGGACATACCGCGTTCCAAGCTCAACGGGCAGCACTCCGGACCGGGAGTCGAGGAGGAAATGCAGGGTAACGGACCCGCTGAGGCCCACAACCATCAGAAGCACTGAGTAGAAGAACGCACTCATGCCCAACGCCGCGCCGTCCGGCGGTTTTTGGAATTCCGACTGGGTGATCTGGACCGGATCGCGCAGCAGCGCCATGGACGTACCGTCGATTGTGGGGGCGAGTGCGCCCTGCGCTTCGGCGGGCACCCCCAGCTGGGCCAGTTCCTGGCCCTGCGCTTCCGCTGCGGCCTGCTGGGCCTGGCTGGCCGAATCCTGCAGCTGGTCACCCAGGCTGGTGCTGGCCTGGGTGAGGGCCGGTTTCACGGCCCCGGCAGCCAGTTCGCTCGCCAGCGGGCTGGCCAGCGGATTCGTGTAGAGGCTGATCTGCGGCCGGCTGGCCTCCGCATCCGTAAGGCTTGCCGTCACGAGCCCGGCGGCGGAGGCGGAAAAGTCCGGCTCGACCACCACTGCGGCGAAGACCCGGCCTGCGCGAAGCTGGGACTGGGCGTCCTCCCAGCTGAGCGGTTGCAGGTCAATCTGGTCCGTCTTGCCGAAGTTCTCCACCATGGTGTCGGTGATGGCCTGCCCGAAGTTCTCCTGCCCGGTGGGGGTCTGTGTGCCCTGGTCCCGGTTCACGACGGCGACCGGCAGCTGCTTCAGATGATCTGCGGGATTGCCCAGTCCGCCGAGATACAGAGCGGTGCCGGAACCACCAAGCAGGAGCAGGACAAAGAGTGGAAGCAGCCAGCTGCGGGGCGACAGATAGGCCCTGAGCCGGCTGCCACTGTACTGGGGTGTGCGGGGCTCCTGGGCTCCTGGGCTTGACCCCGCGCTGCGTGGGGAACCGGATTCGTGTGACGAGCCTGATTTGTGTGAGGGCATGGGAACCACCTCCCGGATTGCCGTCCGCTTCCGGCGCGTACCCGCGGTGGGGAAGCCGTATTCCCATCGACGCTACGCCGGAAACCGCCGTCCCGGACAGGTCCAGGCCCAGGGCGGGGCCGGCGGCTGCCTATTCTCTGCGCGGCCTTCCACCTCGCAGGTGTTCGCCGTCCGGCCTGCCGCCGCGGTGGGGTCCTCCCCACGGCGGAGCGCCTTCGGCCAGCTGGGCCAGGATCCGTTCGAGCGTGGCCCGGTCCTCCGCAGAAAGAGCCGCGAAGTACTCGTCCGCTTCGCGGGCCCTGTCTTTCCGGACCCCGGCGCGCATTGCGGCGCCTTCGCCGGTCAGCGAAATGAGGGTGGCCCGCCGGTCAGAGGGGTCGGGAGTGCGTTCCACCAGGCCTTGGACTTCCAGCTGGTCCACGACTTCCGTGGCAGACCGTGGGGCGATCCGCAGGAGTTCCGACAGGTCCTTGAGCCGGATGCCGCCGTCGTCCGCATTGCGGGCCACCGCGTTGAGCGCGCGGTACTGGTGCGGCGTCAGGCCGAACGGTGCAAGCTGCCTTAGCCAGCGGCTCCGCAGGCCGCGGAAGGCAGCGTGCATCAGTTCACCGAGCGCGGCGGAATCAGCTTCAGGGTGGGGCATGCCCTCATTCTAGCCAGGACCCAGCCACACTGTGAGGTAACCCCCGCATTGAGGGAACGACCGCCGCCGGAGACGACGAGCCCCGGCCGACGCCTGCCCTGGCTCCTAGACCGAGCGGGTCTCCCCGGCCCGGTCGGCGAAGGCCGCCTGGACATCGCCCTCCAGCGCTTCGCCGACGCGCCGGGCCATATCGCGGATTTCCTGCTCGTCCGCGTCCACCAGGTCATCCCCCATGGTCTTCAGGACAAGGTCCGTCTGCCGCCGAAGCTCGGAGCGCTGCTCCTCATTAACGGCATTGGCGGCACAATCACGCAGCAGGCGGAGCACAGCGGTAAGGACAATTGGCTCGGAGTCGGCGAACCGGCGGACGGGCCCGCAGACCAGGTCGAGGAAATACCGGTAATCCCGGCCCCGGGTTACCAGCCGCAGCACCCCGGCGGAATCGTAGTGACCTTCCGGCCCCAGCCTGCGGCCCTGGATGTCCACCAGCAGGTCGGCGCAGCATCCCAGGGCGTGGGCGGCTGTGATGGGATCGTTGATGCTCGGCGAGGTTGCCTTGACGGCGATGTCCGTGAGCTGGCGCAGCCCGAGTGCGGCATCCTGCTCCGGAGCACGCTCATAGCCAATTTCCAGGGCCTCAGCCAGGCACTGCCGGAGGACGCCGGCCTGAACACTGCCGCCGTCGTCGTGCCAGACCCTGCCCAGCGGCGTGCCCGCCGTGATGTGGTCTCCCGGCTGCACCTCCAGCTGCAGGACCAGCCGGTGTTTTTCAAGTACTTTCATCAGCGGCTGCCGGTAGAGTGCCTGCACGATCCCGCTGCGCCTGGCCAGAACCGGCGTGCCGCCGGGCGGCTCAGGGAAGGCCAGGACCTCGCCGTGGTCCGAAGCAGGGTAGGTCTCCTCCATTGCGGTGAGGCAGGCCTGATGGACGGAGAGCATCATGGTGTCCACGCGCAGGGACCGGGTGATGTGCCCGATGAACAGCAGCAGGACGGCACCGCAGCCGATTCCCAGCACGTAAACGAGCCCCACCACCAATACCGGGACCGGGCGTTCCGGATCCATCCCGCGCAGGCCCGTGATGCTTACCACGAACGTTGCCAGCAGAATCGCCAGGACGGCCTGGGTCAGCGGATCACGGGCAAATTCGCGCAGGAGCCTGGGCGAAAACTGCTGGGATGCCAGCTGCAGGGCGACGACGGTGAGTGAGAAGGTCACGGTGGCCGCGGTCATAACACTGGTGGCAACCGCTTGCAGCAGTGTGGAAGCAGCCTCCACTCCCGCCGGCCACAGCCAGCCGGCCCACCCTGCCCCGGCGTCTGGCCGCACGGGCAGGAGGACCAGCGTCAGCACCAGCGCACACAGGCAGGCACACACGGGCCAAAACCACAGCGATGCCCGCAGTGACTCCCCGTTTATGCGGACACGCGGGCGCCGGTTTGTTCCGTCGTCTCCGGCAGCGCTGCGGATGACGGACGGATCCCGCATGTTTCCAGGCACAGCCATCCCTTGCATCCCCTCATTGGCAACCCTGTAAAAACCTGGTTCCATTGTGCCCGGGCACCGGTCGGCGGCCCAATCAGCCGCAGCAGTTCCAGTGAACGCCTACAGGCAACCACATAATGAGGTAACCTCTACATATCTGTCCTAGCAGCCATCGCTGCGGGGACCGGTATAGGCAAGGAGGAACCTATGGCTGCTGCCCATAACAGCACGCGTGAGCGACCCGGCGCCGGCCTGCCGGACGGACCAGGAGCCGTGCCCGGTGGGAGTCCCGGCGGAGGTGGAGGAGGCGGCGGACGCGGCCCTGCGCGGCTGAACCCTGCGGATAAGAAGCAGCTGTCCCGCCACCCGGTGAGCCTGCGCCGCATCGCAGCCCTGTTCGCACCGCACACGCGGACCATCGCCGTCGTTGTCCTCCTGATCAGCCTCTCCTCAGTGATCAACCTGGCGCAGCCGTTCCTGGTCCGCGGCGTGATCGACGACGCCCTTCCCCACGGCAACATCAACCTCCTGCTGATCCTGACCGCCTCCATGGTCGGGGTCGCCGCGCTCACCTCAGCGATCGGCGTCGTGCAGACCTGGATGGCCACCGCCATGGGCCAGCGGGTGATGCACACCCTCCGCGTGCAGCTCTTCACCCACCTGCAGGCGCAGTCCCTTGGCTTCTTCACCCGCACCCGGGGCGGCGAGGTGCAGTCCCGCCTTACACACGACATCTCCGGCATGCAGTCAGTGGTGACCACGACGGCGACCGGCGTGGCCTCCAACCTCACCACCACGATCGCCACGGCCGTTGCCATGGCGGCGCTCTCCCCCGGCCTAAGCCTGATTTCCCTGGTGGTCCTGCCGCCGGCGATCTGGCTCTCCCGCAAGGTCGCGAAGCTCCGCCGGACCGTGACGGACGAGCGGCAGCGTGAACTCGCCGCCCTGCACACCCAGGTCGAGGAGGGACTCTCCGTCTCCGGTGTCCGGCTGGCCAAGACCCTTGGCACCATTCCCCGCGATGCCGAAAAATTCACCGCGCGCTCGGAGAAACTGGTGGGCCTGGAGCTGCGCAGCCAGTTGGCCGGCCGCTGGCGGATGGCCACCATGCAGGTGGTGTTCGCCGCCATCCCGGCCGTTATCTACCTGGCCGCGGGCTTCCCCGCGACCGGCGGCGGCATGACGATCGGCACGCTGGTGGCCTTCACCGGCCTGCAGGCCACCATTTTCCGCCCGGTTATGGGCCTGCTGAACATCGGTGTCCAGTGGGTCACGGCCATGGCCTTTTTCAGCCGGATCTTCGAGTACCTCGATCTGGAGCCACAGGTAAAGCAGCCCGCCAACCCGACTGCCCTGGACGTGTCCACGGTGCGTGGAGAGGTCCGGTTCGAGGACGTGGACTTTGGCTACGACGCCGGCAGCCAGGTCCTTCACGGTATCTGCCTGACGCTTCCCGCCGGCTCCACCACCGCGGTGGTGGGCTCCACCGGGTCCGGCAAAAGCACTCTCGCCTCGCTGGTGCCCCGGCTGAACGACCCGGTCAGCGGCCGGGTCACCATCGACGGAATTGACGTGAAGGACCTAGCCGCGCAGGACCTCTCACGGGTCGTCGGCGTCGTCTCCCAGGAGACCTACCTGATCCACGCCTCCGTGCGGGAGAACCTCCTGCTGGCCGCGCCTGGGGCAACGGATACGCAGCTCTGGCAGGCGCTGGCGGCAGCCCGGATCGCCGACACCATCGGGGCCCTGCCTGAGGGGCTGGACACGCTGGTCGGCGCGCGCGGGCACAGGTTTTCCGGTGGCGAACAGCAGCGCCTCGCCATTGCGCGGACCATCCTGCGCAATCCGCCCGTCCTGGTACTGGATGAAGCCACCTCGGCCCTGGACAACACCACCGAGGCCCAGGTGCAGCTGGCCTTGGAGCAGCTCGCCGCGGGCCGGACCACCCTGACCATCGCACACCGGCTCTCCACGGTGGAGAACGCTGATCAGGTGATCGTTCTGGAGGCGGGGCGCATCGTGGAGCGCGGAACACCGGCTCAGCTGCGGACCGCGGACGGACCGTTTGCCCGGCTCGCTGCACGGACCACATCTGCGCTGGACGCCAGCGCCCGTTAGCTGTGTGGATCGGTACCGCCCTGCAGGTTCCCGACTTCCCTTAACACACCGTTAGGGATTGCGGATGGTTCTGGCAGGATGGACGCATGAACACCTCCCGCGCCGACACTGTGGCCGAAGACGGCTTTTTTCCGTGGCCGCGTGAAATCCCCGCCGAATGGATCCGTCGGGCACACCCGGCCATCCTGATGGTTTCCGCTCTTGTGCTCTACCATCAGTTCGCGCCCCTGCCGGCCAGTCCCATGGGCTACGTCAGTGAGCTGTTTATTCTGAGCACGGCGTTTTCGATGCTCTCGGCGCGCGGCCGCCGGCGCAGCGCACAGGCCAAGGGCCCGACAGCACCCCAGGCCGGCCCGCAGCGTCCAGCGGAATAAGGCCTACAGGCACATTTACGGCAGAAGAAAAGCAGCCGGCCCCGGAAGGGGGCCGGCTGCTTTTTTAGCCAGGGTATGACACGGCCGATCTCACGGTCGGTACACCTGCGCGCCTACGCCAACAACGGTTCGGCAATCGCCGTCGGCACCAGGCTGCGCCTGCCCAGCCGGGACAGATACCCGGCGAACTCGTGGAGCTCGTCAACCGACCAGGAGCCCAGTACCTCAGGGTCCAGCATGATCCCGGTCTGGACGGCCGTCACCTTCTCATCAGCGGCCGGCATCAGCACCAGCAGCCGGGCACGGCCATCCTGCGGATCCGGCTGCACCTCGATCAGGCCCAGGACTTCGAGCTGGCGCGACTGCCGGCTGATGACGCTCTTGTCTACCATCAGCAGCTCCGCAACTGCCCCCGGATGCAGCGGACCAACCCGCTTGAGCAGCTGAAGCACTTTCAGGCCGAAGACGGACAGGCACGGATCGATGCCCTTGGCGGCCTCGCGCATGGTCGCGCGGACCACCTCGGTGAGGTGCCGCAGGTTTACCTCAACCTCGCGCAGCGCCTCCACCCGGGACATCTGGTGCGCCGTCACTTTGCCTGGTGCTCCCCGTCCGCCGGACCGGCCGGTGTGATCGGGTCGACCATGGCTACGGCGCCGGTGGCCGTGGCTGCCATGGCCAGCTCGCCCGGGGCGTTTTCTTCATCGCGGCGTGTTTCCTGTGAAGCTGCTGCCGATGCAGCGGCTGTGCCCGCGGCTTCCTTCCGCTGGACGGCATTCTGCCGTCCGAGCTTGGCGTTTGGCAGGAAGATCACGCCAAGGAGCGTAATGAGGGCCAGCGGCACGCTGTAGAGGAACACGGATCCAACGCCCACTCCGTAGGCGCTTTCAACGAGGGCCGCGATGGCGTCCGGGAGCTCGGAGACCCTGGGGATGGTTCCGCTGCCCAGGGCTGCGGCTGCTGCCGCCTGATCGGCTGGAGCCAGGGCGCCGATGCCGTCCTTGACCTCGGATGCCACGATGGTACCCAGCACAGAACCGAGGACGGAGACGCCTACGGTGCCGCCGAGGCTGCGGAAGAAGGTAACCGCACTGGTGGCGACGCCGAGGTTCTTGATCTCGATGGAGTTCTGGACGACCAGCACCAGGTTCTGCATCAGCATGCCCAGGCCGGCGCCGAGGATGGCCATGTAGATGCCTACCAGCACCAGGTTGGTTTCGTAGGTCAGGGTGCTCAGCAGAACGGTTCCGATAACGGCGAGGACGGCACCGGAGACCATGATGGCCTTCCATTTGCCGGTGCGGCTGATGACCATGCCGAAGAAGGTCGAGGAGATCAGCAGGCCGGCCATCATCGGAATGGTCAGCAGGCCAGACTCGGTCGGGGTGGCGCCGCGGGCCAACTGCATGTACTGGGCCAGGAAGACGGAGGTGCCGAACATGGACACACCCACGGAGATGCTGGCCACGACGGCGAGCGTAAAGGTGCGGTTCTTGAACATGGACAGCGGAATGATGGGCTCCGGGGACTTGAACTCCACCAGCACGGCGGCGATCAGCAGCACGGCGGAACCGGCAACCATCAGGAACGAGGCCAGCGAGGCCCATTCGAACTGGTTTCCTGCCAGCGTGACCCAGATCATCAGCATTGACACGCCGCCGGCGATCAGGACCGCGCCCAGGTAGTCGATGTGGACCTTGCGCTTGGGGTGCTTGGGCAGGTGCAGGGTGAGCTGCAGCAGGGTGATGGCGGCAATCGCCACCGGCAGGGCAATGAAGAAGTTCCAGCGCCACCCGAATGCATCGGTTACGACGCCGCCGAGCAGCGGTCCGCCAACGGTGCCGACGGCCATCACGGCTCCGAACAGGCCGGCGTACTTGCCGCGGTCACGCGGGCTGATGATGTCCGCCATGATGATCTGGCTCAGCGCGGCCATACCGCCGGCGCCGAGGCCCTGCAGTACGCGGAAGATAATGAGCGTGTTGGTGTCCTGCGAGAACCCGGCCAGCGCCGAGCCGAGCACAAAGACGCCGAGAGCAAGCTGGATGAGCAGCTTGCGGTTGAACAGATCAGCAAACTTGCCCCACAGCGGCGTCGACACGGTGGTTGCAAGCAGCGTGCCCGTTACCACCCAGGTGTACGCGGACTGGTTGCCGTCGAGGTCCGAGATGATCAGCGGCAGCGAGGTGGAAACCACGGTGCCGGCGAGGATCGAGACGAACATGCCCAGGAGCAGCCCCGAGAGGGCTTCCAGGACCTGACGGTGGGTCATGCTGCCGTCAGGCGAGGCGGTGCGTTTGGGCGCTTTGGCCTTAGAAAGTTTCTCCGGCGCGGTTTTGGGGGGACGTGCGGGGGGCATCTGGCTCCTGCTGGTAGTTGATTTAGGTCAACTATATAAGTAATTGCCTTAGACAACTACTTTTCGTGGCGAAGCACACAGTGATTTTCCAAATCGCCCCAAGGGAGCACCGGGGCCGCGCGCCGTCCACCCCTATCCGCTCGCGACGCCGGCAGCATCCTGGAGGGCGGCGACCACAGCGTCGGTGACCGCCTGCGTTCCGGCGGTACCGCCGACGTCGGGCGTCCGGACCCCCGCTGCCGTGACCACCTCAATTGCGGCCTCCAGCCGGCGTGCTTCTTCCGGCAGGCCCAGGTGGTCCAGCATCAGCGCCGCACTGGCGATCGCGCCGATGGGGTTGCTGAGCCCCCGCCCGGCAATGTCCGGGGCCGAGCCGTGGACGGGCTCAAACATGGATGGAAAACGGCGTTCCGGATTCAGGTTGGCGCTGGCCGCCAGTCCCAGGCTGCCGGCAAGCGCCGATCCGAGGTCGGAAAGTATGTCGGCGAACAGGTTTGAGGCCACAACGACGGAGAGCTGCTCGGGGTGCAGTACGAACTTGGCACTCATGGCGTCCACGAGCACGCTTTCGGTCTGGACGTCCGGGTAGTCGGCGGCCACGCGGCGGAACACCTCGTCCCACAGGACCATGCCGTACTGCTGGGCGTTGGACTTCGTGACTGAGGAGACTTTCGGCACCGCCCGGGTGCGCG
>NZ_DALZXY010000052.1:0-1487 GCF_031988865.1 Arthrobacter sp. | reverse complement strand
TCCGTTCGCAGCCCGACTCCGTGAACAGCGCGGTCTGCACCGCGACTTCGCTGCCGGGTCCGCGGCCGGAGAGGTTCCTCCCGCCCAGTCCGGCGTACTCTCCCTCACTGTTTTCACGCACCACGATCCAGTCCAGCTCTGCCGTATCCGTGCGGCCAAGCGGCGACTGGATCCCGGGCAGGAACTTCACCGGACGGATGTTGGCCCACTGGTCGAAGTTCTGCGTGATGTTTAGCCGCAGCCCCCACAGGCTGGTGTGGTCCGGCACATTTTCCCACCCCACAGCACCGAAGTAGATCGCGTCCGTATCCCGCAGCATCTCCAGGCCCTTGGGGTTCATCATTACGCCGTGCTCGGCGTAGTAGGCGCTTCCCCAAGGGAAGGCGATCCAGTCCATGCTGAACTTCCCACCCGAGGCCCGGGCCATACTGTCCAGCACCTGCTGGCCCGCCGCCACGACCTCGGCACCAATCCCGTCACCGGGGATCACTGCTATCTGGAAGACCCGTTCCTGCTCCATCCGATTCCTCTTCTCCGCGTGCTCCGGGTTTTTGTTCCGTTCCTGCTCCGTTCTTGTACCGGTTCGGACCCTACCGGGACCCACGGAGAGCGGTACCCCAATCCGCTCCCCCCGAAGCCAATCCGCGCAGCCGCACTGGCCATCCAGCCCTACCTGGCGCTAGGTTGGGCCGACCGCGGCCTGAGCCGGTGCCGCCTCGGCCCCACGACGGAGGACGACGATGTCCCAGGATCTCTCCCCAGCACGTACCAGCGGTGACCAGCCCGGCCGGACCGACGTCGAAGCGGCACTGCTCGGCGGCCGCACGTTCCGGACCCTGAGCGAGCAGAGCCTCTCCCCGCGCGAGGAAAGGTTCGAACGGGCCCGCCAAACCACGGGGTTCTTCCTCGCTCCCGCCGTCACGATCATTTTCGCTCTGTGGCCGTCCGAGATGGATTCGACGCAGCAGCTGCTCGCAGCAATCCTGCTTGGCGTGATCGTGCTGTGGATCTGTGAGCCGGTGCCCATTCCGGTGGGCGGGCTGATCGGCGTCGCGGCCATCGTGATCCTCGGGGTTGCCCCGGCGTCGGCCGTATTGGCACCGTTCGGTTCCACGACCATTTTCACCTTTATCGGTGCGTTCATCCTGGCACAGGCGATGCTTAAACACGGGCTGGCGCAGCGGCTGGCCTTCGCCGTCCTCTCCATCCCCGGCGTCGGCCGGTCCACCTACCGGGTGATCGCGGCATTCGGCCTGATCACCTGCCTGCTCTCTGCTTTTGTCTCGAACACGGCCACGGTGGCGATGCTGCTGCCGACCGCGCTGGGCATTCTTGTGGTGATTGCCCGGCTGATGCAGGACCGCGGCGAAGTGCGCCCGGACTTCGACCCGCTGCGGCTGCGGGTCGGGGCGGCGCTGATGCTGATGCTGGCCTACGGTGCCAGCGTGGGCGGCCTGCTCACACCCGTGGGCTCGCCGCCGAACCTG
>NZ_DALZXY010000051.1:22125-24853 GCF_031988865.1 Arthrobacter sp. | reverse complement strand
TGCCGCTGGTGCGCCCGCCCCGAGCCGCGCTGGCATTGCCCCTCCTGCGGCAGCTTCCGGCTGCGTGCCTCCACCGCCGGCGCCGGGCGGACCGCCGAAGAGCTGGGCCGTGCCTTCCCATCCGTGGCTGTTGTGTCCTCCGCCGGAGACCACATCCGCGCCGAGGTTCCGGACACCCCCGCGCTGGTCGTGGCCACACCGGGTGCTGAACCCGTGGCGCCGTCGGGCTATGCGGCGGCACTGCTGCTGGACGGCACCACCATGCTCTCGCGGCAGTCACTGCGCGCGCAGGAAGAAACGCTGCGCCGCTGGCTGACCGCAGCAGCACTGGTGCGCCCGGCGAGGGACGGGGGAGTGGTGGTGGTGACGGCCGACGATACCGCGACCGTGGGGCATCTCCTGCGCTGGGACCCGGCGGGTGCCGCGGAACGTGAACTTGCCCTGCGGAGGGAACTGGGGCTCCCGCCCGCCGTCCGTTTCGCGGAGCTGTCCGGCTCCAGGGAAGGCCTCGAAGCCTTCGTCTCCCGGCTGGACCTTCCCGAGCGCGTGCGGATTGTGGGGCCAGCGCCGGCGGAGGAACCACCGTCGTCCCGCGGCGAAGAGGCTGGGACCCTGAACGGCGCCGGCCGCTGGCGGACCCTGTGCTTCTTCCCCTACGGTGATGCGCCTGCGGTCACGGCGGGAATGCGGGCGGCCAGGGCCGCGCTCTCAGCCCGCCGCACTGGGGACCCGGTCTTTGTCCGGGTGGACGGACCAGACGTCCTGTAGCGGTCTGGCCGGCGAAACGCTCCCCATGCCGGGGCACGAACTAATTCCCGGTACGAAGTTCGGGCTTCGGGCAATCCACATCCTCTACAGTGTGAAAATGGTCATAACTCCCGATACCAAAAACTGGACCTGGGTTTTGGAACGGCCCTGCCCCGAGTGCGGGTTCGACGCCGCTGCCACCTCCTTCGACGAGGTCCCCGGAATGCTGCGCGCCAACGCGGACGCCTGGCAGCAGGTGCTGGCCCGGCCCGATGCCACACAGCGCCCGGACGGCTCCACTTGGTCCGCCCTGGAATACGCGGCCCACGTCCGCGACCTGTGCCGTGTCTACCGCAGGCGGCTGGAACTGATGCTGGAAACCGACGGAGCGGAGTTCGCGGACTGGGACCAGGACGCCACCGCAGTCAGCGAAGGCTACGGAAAACAGGACCCTGCCCGGGTCGCTGTGGAACTGGCAGCCGAAGCCGAGGCTACCGCCCTGGCCTTCGCCGGCGTCGAACCCCGGCAGCTAGCCCACCGCGGACTGCGTTCGGACGGCACCGGCTTCACCGTGGATTCCCTGGCACGGTACTTCCTGCACGACGCCGTGCACCACCTGTGGGATGTGCGGCTCCGCTGAGGGCACTGGGCCCGCCCTGGACCGGCGGGCGGGACCGGCCGGACCACGCGGGCAGAGCTGCGAGGCGCTCGGTAACGCCGGCTGACACGGTGCCGGAGGTGTGAGCTACGCCGTCGGGGGAATGCGGGGAGGGGGCCCAGCCAGCCGTGATAAACAGGATGCTTACTGTTTTGCATGTGCGGCCGCAGAAACAGCCGCACGGAAGGAGCCCCACCATGTCTGTTCCATCAACCAGCCGCGAAATCCACCTCGCATCCCGTCCCGAAGGATGGCCGACCGATGAGAACTTCCGGCTGACCGAGGTCTCCGTGCCCGAACTGCAGGACGGTCAAATACTGGTCCGCAACACCAATATGTCCGTTGACCCCTACATGCGCGGGCGAATGAACGATGTGAAGTCGTATGTGCCTCCCTTCGCTCTGGATGCCCCGCTCGACGGCGGCGCTGTCGGCGAAGTCCTCGAATCACGCTCGGCGGCGCACAAACCCGGAGACACCGTCCTGCACGGGCTGGGCTGGCGGGACTACGCCGTCGTTGATGGCACCCGTGCCCGCGTCATTGACACGGATCTGGCACCGGCCAGCGCCTACCTGGGCGCGCTGGGCCTGACCGGCCTGACCGCCTACGCCGGTTTGACCAAGGTTGCCGAGTTCAAGGAAGGCGACGTCGTGTTCGTCTCCGGTGCTGCCGGTGCCGTCGGCTCGCTGGTGGGCCAGATCGCCAAGGCCCTTGGTGCCAAAAAGGTCATCGGCAGCGCCGGTTCCCCGGAAAAGGTCGAGCGCCTGCTTGAGCTGGGCTTCGATGAGGCCTTCAACTACCACGACGGCCCGGTCAAGGAGCAGCTGGCGAAGGCAGCCGGCGTCGACGGAATTGATGTCTACTTCGACAACGTAGGCGGCGAGCACCTCGAGGCCGCCATCGCAGTCATGAACAAGTACGGACGCATCGCCATGTGCGGCGCCATCTCGCAGTACAACACCACCGGCGCGCCCACCGGACCGCGCAACCTGGCCCTGGCCATCGGTAAGGAACTGACCCTGCGCGGATTTATCGCCAGCAGCTACAACCAGTACGCGGACGAGTTCGCCCAGCTGATGGGCGCCTGGCTCCGCGAAGAGAAGGTCAGCTACGACGAGACGTTCGTTGACGGACTGGAAAACGCCCCCCAGGCGTTCATCGACCTGATGAAGGGTGCCAACAAGGGCAAAATGGTGGTCCGCCTGGCCTAGCCGGCAGAACGGCTCAGCGGCCGGAGATATCTAGCTGGCAGAACAGCCTAGTTGGCGCAGAGGGGGCCGGGGTTCCACCCGGCCCCCTCTGCTGGCCGGCGGGCGCACCGGT
>NZ_DALZXY010000051.1:0-22115 GCF_031988865.1 Arthrobacter sp. | reverse complement strand
CATCGACCTGATGAAGGGTGCCAACAAGGGCAAAATGGTGGTCCGCCTGGCCTAACTCGCCTAAGGGTCTGACTGGCCTGGCTTTCAGAAAGGCCTAGCTGGCCCAAATGGCGTAACGTTAGGGGCCGGGTTTTCAACCCGGCCCCTTTTGCTGGCCTATTGGCAGCCAATTACAATGTGAACGCAGCCGACATTCCAGCGGCTGATATCTCGGGAATGGCGTTAGCCTTCGCCGCCGTAATTCATGGAGATGTCATGAGAGAGGCGCAGACATAACAGTCACCCAGCTATTCGCCGCCGGCTCTTTCTTCGTCCTTCCCCTCCTGGCGTTCGTCGTCGGCATCATCGGTTTCTGGCGAGGCACGCTGCGCCGGGGGGACTACCTCTTAGCAGGTCTCAGCGTCTGCATCGTGGCCCCGGTGGCCGTCTTCATCCTGGGCCTGATGGGCCTCTTTGCCTCAACGGGAGATGGGAGTAACCCCAGAGACTGGGGGTCAGCCCCGGGACTGGGTGTATTCGTCGTGACAGTCGGAAACTCGTTCCTCGGCGCACTGGTAGTCCTGCTGGTAGCCGGAATCGACAAGATAGCCGGGGACGATTGACTGGGGGCAAAAACCATGCCGGAACCGACCCGCGTGCACACCCATATCCTGGATCAGGAACGGGTTAAGAAAAAGGAAAGGCAACGGGGCCGGACGGGCATAGCCGTACCGGCGGAACTTATCCGTCTTTCCGGGCCCGCCGGCGACGCTTCGCCGTGAACAGCCGCGAGGCTTCCGCCGCCGCCTCGACGAGCTGCTTGGCTGATGCATCCCAGTCGTATTCCCCGGCCCGCCGCAGCCCCGCCGCTGAGGCTTCCTGCCAGCAGCCCGGGTCCGAAAGCGTGTTCACCGCCGCAGCAAAGGCGTCCGGGCTGTCCGGATCCACCAGGAGGGCAGCTCCGCCGGAAACCTCGCGGAAGATCGGGATGTCACTGGCGATGACTGGTGTGCCTGCAGCCATGGACTCAATGACCGGCAATCCGTAGCCCTCCGCCTTGGACAGGGTGACCAGTGCCGTGGCTCGGCGCAGCAGCGCATCGTACTCGGCGTCGCTCACCCCGTTGTGGAAGAGAAGCCGGGAAGGATCCACCGTCAGCGCTGCGAGCTCGGCCCGCCGTTCAGGGCTGATCCGGCTCAGCAGATGGAGGGTGTAGCCCGGCAGCCCGGACATACCGCGGACGATTGTCTCCACGTTTTTGTACGGCATAAAGGAGCCCATGTAGAGCAGGGTCTTCTCCGGTGCGGACCCGGCACCGCGGGGTACCGTCCCCTCCTGGGGGGCATTGGAGACCAGCCGCACCGGACGGCGGGTCAGGCGGTGCCGCGCCATCAGCGCCGCGGTGGTGTGGCTGATGGTGGCGACGACGTCGGCCCGGTTCAGGAGCACGCGCTGCGGCCAGTAGGCAAGGTGGTAGAGCCGCCAAAGCAGGCGCACGGGCAGTGGAAGGAAACCCGGCGGCGTCGGATTCTGGTAATAGATCAGGTCATGCAGGGTCAGGATGAGCGGGTAGTCCCGCCCCCAGCTGCCCATGGTCTGCATCGGGCAGATGACAGCATCGGCGTCGAGCTGGTTAACCTTTCGTGCCACGAAAAGTTCAGCGGGGGAGAGCGGCGAATTGATCTTGACCCACGGCACATCCGGCAGAAGCGCCAGCTGCCTTTCGTCACTGATCAGCATCTGCACCTGGGCATGCCGGGAAACTGCCTCGATGAGGCTGGCACCGTACCGGCTGATCCCGTCGTGCTGGTCGGTGCGGGTAAAGCGGGCGTCGAACACGATCTTCATGCTTGGCCATGCCTCCGTTCCAGGAAATCGGTGATCAGGGCGGCCGCGACGTCAGGGGCCTCATAGTGCACCAGGTGCCCTGTCCCTTCGAGTACTTCCAGTTCGGCGTCCGGGATCATTCCGGCGAGCCGGCGCTGTGCCGGAACCGAGCCCAGGTCGTCCCGGTCCGCTGCGATGAGCAGGACCGGCATGCGCAGCTGCGCGGCGGAGTCCCGCACTGTTTCGGAGATGGAGGACCGGAAGGCTTCGAGCACCACGGCGCGGGACGCAAAGGCACTGAAATAAGCATCGTGCTGGGCATGGATCCAGCGGCGGAGACCGGGATCGGAGGTCTTCGCCATCAGGATGCTCATGCCCCGCACGATGAGCGGATTGGTCAGCAGAGCGTGGCCGGCAGCTTCGGGCAGCTTCGCGGCAACCCGGTAGTACAGTTCCGCAGCCTTGCTGGTGATCCCCTTGGGGCCTTCCAGCGCCGGTTCGCAGATGGGGTTCACCAGGATGAGTTGGCTGATCAGCTCGGGGGATTCCGCCGCGGTCCGCGCCGCGACGATCGAGCCGAAGGAATGCCCCAGGAGCACGGTCTCCGGTCCCAGGCCGAGCCCGGAAAAACTGGCGCGGACAAAATCAGCGTACGCAGCGGCGTTATGGATTCCCGGCAGTACCGAGCCCTGTCCGAAACCGGGCAGGTCCGGAACGATGACCCGGTGCTTCGGCAGGGCCTCGACGATGCGAAGCAGGCCATGATGGTCGCCCCGGAAACCGTGCACCATAAAGATCGGCGGGGCGTCCGGGCCGCCGGCGGGGGCCGAAAAATCCCAACAGCGCTGGGCTGTTCCCTGGACCCGGTAGGTGCGGACGTCGGCCTCGCGCGTGAACGGTGCCGGAACCCCCCTCCCGGCCGCACGCTTTCTGGCCGCACCTATTCTGGCTGCACTCTTTTTGGCTGCGCCGGGAAGCCGCACTAGTTCACCTCGCTGGGCTCGGAGCCGACGCGGTGCCCACGGTCCAGCGAATGAATCGCGGCCAGCTGGGCGTCGTCGAGGTCAAAGGAGAAGAGGTCAAGGTTTCCGGTGATCCGGTCTTCGCTGCTGGCCTTGGGAATCACGATGCTCCCGGCCTGGACGTGCCAGCGCAGCACCACCTGCGCCGGCGTGCGGCCGAGCTCCGCGGCGATCGCCGTGATCACCGGATCCGCCAGCACGGCGCCGCGTCCGAGCGGGCTCCACGCCACGGTCCGGATGCCGTTCGCGGCATGGAAGGCACGCAGCTTCTCCTGGGCCAGCCAGGGATGGAGCTCGATCTGGTTTACCGCGGGGACGATCCCGGTGGCCGAGAGCAGTTCCTCGAGGTCTTCCCGGCGGAAGTTCGAGACACCTATGGCCCGGACCCGCCCGGAGGCGTAAATCTCCTCAAGGGCACGGTACGTTTCGACAAACAGCCCACGTGCCGGACACGGCCAGTGGATCAGATAAAGGTCAAGATAGCCGGTTCCCAGCCGGTCCATCGAGGCGTCGAAGGCCCGGAAGGCGGCGTCATAACCCTGGTCGGTGTTCCAGAGCTTGGACGTGAGAAACAGGTCTTCCCGGACCATATGCCCAGTGTCGGTGAAATTGCGGACCGCTTCTCCAACACCTTCCTCGTTTCCGTACAGGGCAGCGGTATCGATGTGCCGGTAGCCGAGTTCCAACGCAGACGTGACAAGGGCAGCGGCATCCTCCGCGGGGACCTTGTACGTGCCAAAGCCCGCCTGGTCGATCATCACGCCGTTGTTCAAGGTCAGTTTCGGGGCCCGTTGCATGTTCAAACTCTACCGAGATCGTGCCCGAGCGCCCTATCCGGTCCACGGGCTCCTCGCGGGGCCTAATTGACGCTGCTGACCTGCACTTTCAAAAAACAACGTGGCGCTGGAGGTAAAAGCTTGATTCGATAGGGCTACAGTGCGCCGAGCTGCGAGGTCCATACCTGCGCTGCACCCCGCTCTTACAACACGATCAATCCATTACAGACCATCACAGACAACGGCAAACTATGGATCGGAGGAGTCGATGGTGACTTTATGGCAGGTATTTTTCAGCGAGATGCTGGGCACCGCATCGCTGATCGTCCTGGGCTGCGGCGTCGTCGCGAACGTGGCCTTGGCCAAGACCAAAGGTAACGGCGGCGGCTTCCTGATGGTCACCTGGGGGTGGGGACTCGGTGTGTTTGCGGGCGTTTATGTTGCCGCAATCTCCGGTGCCCACATCAACCCTGCGGTGACCGTTGGCCTGATCACCAGCGGCGCGGACGAGTTCGCGCCTGGCGTGGCCATCACCGTCGGGTCCACCCTGACCTACTTCGCCGGCGAGCTGCTTGGCGCCATGGTTGGTGCTGTCGCAGCGTGGCTGGCCTATAAGAAACAGTTCGACGACGAGCCGGACCCGGCCAATATCCTTGGTGTTTTCTCCACCGGACCGGCAATCCGCTCCTACGGTTGGAACCTCGTCACCGAGATCATCGGAACGTTCATGCTGATGTTCGTCATTGTGGCCTTCGCGGGTTCTGTGACCGGACTGGGCCCGCTGGCGGTGGCCCTCCTGGTCGTCGGCATCGGTGCTTCCCTCGGCGGACCAACGGGGTACGCCATCAACCCGGCCCGCGACCTTGGACCGCGCATAGTCCACGCCCTGCTTCCCATCCGGAACAAGGGCAACAGCGACTGGTCCTATGCCTGGGTGCCCGTCCTCGGGCCCCTGATCGGCGGCGCCCTCGGCGGCTGGGTAGGCTCGTTCATGCCGTTGCCGGTACTCGTGTAGACCGGCGCCGCCGGGTCCACCACCAAGACATCCACCTCGAAGGAGAGACCAAGTGTCAGACAGCAAGCAGCAGTACGTCATAGCCATCGACCAGGGCACCACGAGCAGCCGGGCGATCGTCTTCGACCACAACGGCAATATCGTCTCGGTTGGCCAGAAGGAACACGAACAGATCTTCCCCCGGGCAGGCTGGGTGGAGCACGATCCCGAAGAGATCTGGACGAACGTCCGGGAAGTCGTCGGCATGGCACTGTCCAAGGCAAATCTCACCCGGCACGACATCGCTGCTGTCGGCATTACCAACCAGCGGGAAACAGCGGTGGTCTGGGACCGCAACACCGGCAAGCCCGTGTACAACGCCATCGTCTGGCAGGACACCCGGACCCAGCCAATAGTGGATGAACTGGCCAAGGACGGCGGGCCCGAGCGGTTCAAAGCCAAGGTCGGGCTGCCGCTGGCCACCTACTTCTCCGGCACCAAGATCAAATGGATCCTCGACAACGTCGAGGGCGCCAGGGAGAAGGCCGAAAACGGCGACCTGATGTTTGGAAACACTGACTCCTGGGTCGTCTGGAACCTCACCGGCGGCGTCAACGGGGGTGTCCATATCACCGACGTCAGCAACGCCTCGCGGACCATGTTCATGGACCTGGACACTCTGCAGTGGGACGACTCAATCCTTGAAGTTTTTGGTGTTCCCAAGTCGATGCTTCCCGAGATCCGGTCCTCCTCCGAGGTCTATGGCAACGTGCACGGCTCCCAGCTGCTGCGTGAGGTACCGGTGTCGGGCATCCTGGGCGACCAGCAGGCGGCCACTTTCGGCCAGGCAGCCTTCGGCATTGGAGACGCGAAGAACACCTACGGAACCGGCAACTTCCTGATCTTCAACACCGGCGAAGAGAAAGTCATGTCGCAGAACGGGCTGCTGACCACCGTGGCCTACAAGATCGGCGACGCGGCTCCCATCTACGCACTCGAGGGATCGATCGCTGTGACCGGTTCGCTGGTGCAGTGGCTGCGGGACAACATCGGCATCATCAAGAGCGCCCCGGAAATTGAGAAGCTGGCCAGCGCGGTGGAGGACAACGGTGGTGTCTACATTGTGCCGGCATTCTCCGGACTGTTCGCTCCGCACTGGCGCGCGGACGCCCGGGGCGCCATTGTTGGCCTGACCCGCTACGTGAACAAGAACCACATTGCCCGGGCCGCGCTGGAAGCCACGGCCTTCCAGACCCGGGAGGTACTCGACGCTGTCAACGCCGATTCGGGCGTGCCGCTCACCGAACTGCGGGTCGACGGCGGCATGGTCGCCAATGATGCGCTGATGCAGTTCCAGGCAGACATCCTCGGTGTGGACGTTGTGCGCCCGGAGGTTGTGGAAACCACGGCCCTCGGAGCTGCCTACGCCGCCGGGCTCGCCGTCGGCTTCTGGGACAACACCGAGCAGCTGGCAGCCAACTGGAATGAAGGCAAGCGCTGGACCCCGCAGATGGATCCGGCGGAGCGGGACCGCCAGATGCGGTTGTGGAACAAGGCCGTCACCCGGACCTTCGACTGGGTGGATGAGGACGTCAGGTAGCCCGCCGGGGGACTATTTTGTTAGGACAGGGAAGGCCGTTGCCAGCCGGAAACGGCCTTCCCTGTGTCTGCGGGGGTGCGCCGCACCTGGTGCGCGGCGCATGTGTCTTGCGGACCGCCGTCGGGCCTTCACTGTTGTAAAGTGGATAAATGACCGCTTTGCTCCTCCTTAGATAGCCGCGTTTTATGCAAAACGCGGCAGCCCCTTGCATCTGACGAGGGGCTTTTGTGTGTCTGGGAAGAGTCAACAGCGCAGGCGGAAACGGCAGCACGCCGTGGACCGCGGATCACCAGGATTCATTGAGGACAGAGGCGAAGCATAGTGAGCACGCAGTCACAGACTGACCAGTCGGAAGAGGCCGTTTACAGTTTCGCGGCCATGGAGCAGAAGTGGCCGGCTGTCTGGGACGATCTTGGTGTCTTCACGCCCGCCGACGACGGCTCGCGTGAACGCCGCTACGTCCTGGACATGTTCCCGTACCCCTCCGGCGACCTGCACATGGGCCACGCCGAGGCCTTTGCCATGGGCGACGTCGTCGCGCGTTACTGGCGCCAGCTCGGCTATGACGTGTTGCACCCAATCGGCTGGGACTCCTTCGGCCTGCCCGCGGAAAACGCTGCCATCAAGAACAACGCGCACCCCAGCGACTGGACGTACCGCAACATCGACACGCAGGCAGCGTCCTTCAAGCGCTACGCGATCAGCGTGGACTGGTCCCGCCGGCTGCACACCTCGGATCCCGGCTACTACCGGTGGACCCAGTGGCTGTTCACCCGCTTCTACGAGCGTGGACTGGCCTACCGGAAGAACTCCCCGGTCAACTGGTGTCCCAAGGATCAGACCGTGCTGGCCAATGAACAGGTCGTCAACGGTGCCTGTGAGCGCTGCGGCACCCAGGTCACGAAGAAGTCGCTGAACCAGTGGTACTTCAAGATCACCGATTACGCCGACCGCCTGCTCGATGACATGGAACAGCTCAAGGGCCACTGGCCGGAGCGTGTGCTGGCCATGCAGAAGAACTGGATCGGCCGGTCCGAGGGCGCGCACGTCAGCTTCGCCATCGAAGCCACCGACGGCCTGCCGGAAAAGCAGGTCACGGTCTTCACCACCCGTCCGGACACCCTCTACGGAGCGACCTTCTTCGTCGTCGCCGCCGATGCCCCGCTGGCGCTGGACCTGGTGACCGAAGAACACCGCGAAGCGCTGCTGGATTACCGCGAGCAGGTCAAGACCCTCTCCGACATCGAACGCCAGTCCACCGACCGCACCAAAACCGGTGTCTTCACCGGACGCTACGCGGTCAATCCGCTCACCGGCGAGAAGCTTCCGGTCTGGGCTGCCGACTATGTGCTGGCCGACTACGGAACCGGCGCGATCATGGCGGTTCCGGCCCATGACCAACGCGACCTGGACTTTGCGAAGGCCTTCAACCTGCCCGTCCGCACCGTGCTCGACACCGGTGAAGAAGACCCGGCCGTCTCCGGCACCGCCACGGTCGGCGAAGGAACCCTGGTGAACTCCGGGGACCTGGACGGGCTGCCGAAGTCCGAAGCCATCCCGGCCGCCATCCGCATCCTCGAGGAAAAGGGCACCGGCGAGAAGTTCGTGAACTTCCGGCTGCGTGACTGGCTGCTCTCCCGCCAGCGGTTCTGGGGCACCCCGATCCCGATCATCCACTGCGAAAAGTGCGGCGAGGTTCCGGTCCCGGATGACCAGCTGCCGGTCACGCTGCCCACCAACCTCAAGGGCGAGGCGCTGTCGCCCAAGGGCACCTCCCCGCTGGCCTCCGTCGAGGACTGGGTCAACGTTTCCTGCCCGTCCTGCGACGGTCCGGCCAAGCGCGATACCGACACCATGGACACGTTCGTGGATTCGTCCTGGTACTTCATGCGCTTTGTCTCCCCGCACTACACCGAGGGTCCCTTCGATCCTGAGGCAGTGCGCAACTGGATGCCGGTCGGGCAGTACGTGGGTGGCGTCGAACACGCGATCCTTCACCTGCTCTACTCCCGGTTCTTCACCAAGGTCGTCAAGGACATGGGCCTGATCGAGGCCGACGAGCCCTTCAGTGCCCTGCTGAACCAGGGCCAGGTGCTTAACGGCGGCAAGGCCATGTCCAAGTCCCTCGGCAACGGCGTGGACCTGGGCCAGCAGCTGGATAAGTACGGTGTCGACGCCGTGCGTCTCACCATGATCTTCGCCTCCCCGCCGGAGGACGACGTCGACTGGGCGGACGTTTCGCCGTCGGGCTCCGCGAAGTTCCTGGCGCGCGCCTGGCGCCTGGGCCAGGACATTACCAGCGAACCCGGAGCGGATTTTTCTGCGGGGGACCGGTTGCTGCGGGCCGCGACGCACCGCGCCGTCGCGGATGCCGCCGACCTGCTCAACAACGGCAAGTTCAACGTTGTCATCGCCAAGCTGATGGAACTGGTCAACGCGACCCGTAAGACCATCGACTCCGGTGCCGGCGCAGCCGATCCGGCTGTCCGCGAAGCAGCCGAAGCCGTGGCAGTGATCCTGAGCCTCTTCGCCCCGTACACCGCCGAAGACCTGTGGAACGCCCTCGGGCACCCCGCCTCGGTAGCGAACGCCGGCTGGCCCGCGGTCGACGAGTCCCTGCTGGTCCAGGACACAGTGACCGCGATCGTCCAGGTCAAGGGCAAGGTCCGCGACCGCCTCGAAGTGCCGGCCGACATCACCGAGGACGCCCTGCGTGAACTCGCGCTGGCATCGGAGCACGTCACCAAGTTCCTTGACGGCGCCGGAATCCGCACGGTGATCGTCAAGGCACCCAAGCTCGTGAACATCGTGCCCGCCTAGGACGCCGCCTCGTGGACTGGACGGCGCTGCGCGGACGGTGGTTCAAGCCCCGGGTAACGGGGGCTGGAACCGTGCCGCCGCCGCGCGTCGCCGTCGTCACGGATTCTTCCTGCTCGCTGCCCGCCGGCTGGGCCGGAACGGAACGGCTCGCTGCGCTGGTCCGGGTGGTTTCCATGCCGGTGATGATCGGCGACCAGATTTACGGCGAGGGCACCGACCGCATGATCGGCGCCCTCGCCCTGGCTCTTGCCCAGGGGCAGGATGTGCGCACGTCACGGCCGTCTCCCGGACAGTTCGAGAAGGTTTACGCCGAGCTCGCCGACGCGGGCTACGAGGCCGTGGTCTCCGTACATCTGTCCGCCAAGCTTTCCGGCACCGTGGACTCGGCCCGGCTGGCCGCCCGGGCTTCCGCGATCCCGGTGCAGGTGATCGATACCGGTTCCGTGGCCATGGGGCTGGGGTTCGCCGTCCAGGCCGCTGCTGCAGCGGCAGCGGAGGGGGCGGACGCCGGAACGGTGGCGGCCGCGGCCCGGTCCTGCGCTGCGGCGGCGCACATTCTCTTCTACGTTCCCAGCCTCGACCAGCTCCGCCGCGGCGGCCGGATTGGGGCGGCGGCCGGGTGGTTCGGAACCCTGCTGGCGGTCAAACCGATCCTGGCCATCCGGGACGGACTGGTGGTTCCGATCGAACGTGTCCGCACGGCGCCCAAGGCCCTGGCCCGGCTGGAAGAGCTCTGCCGGGCGGAACTTAGCCGCCGGACGGGGCCCGTCCTCGTGGCGGTTCATCACTTCGGTAACGAAGCTGAGGCTGAACGACTCGCCTCCGCTGTCATCCGGGACCGTGCCGATGCGCAGGTGCTGCTCTGCCCGCTGCCGGCCGTGCTGGCGGCCCACGCCGGCCTCGGGGTGCTGGCGGTCGCAATTTCGCAGGGTGCGGACCCGGCCGGGGATCCCGGCGATGCCGACGAGCCGGCTGTGGAGGTGTCAGGCCGGGTGCTGCCGGATACGGGGGAAACTGGGGCACCGGAGCCGGACATTGCCTGATCTGAGCAACTTAGCCCTTCCGAAGTAGGAAAGCAGCTCGCGCGGATGAACTCCCCAAACCCTCCAACCCGGGAGGCTACGTGTTCACGGGTCTGTGGTCACGACAGTGCGTAGGGTGCTGTTGGGCCTCATGGGCTGATTTGAATCCGATTCTAATGAACGCGAACCCTCCTCAGCGGTTTTCATGAGGGCGGCGGCCAGCTCCTGCTCGTTCATTTCACCGTACCTTGCGCCTGGAATGGCCAAGGTGATGGCACCCAGCGGGAAGCCGTCCTGCCCAATGATGGCGGCACCAAGACCCACCATGTTTCCCTCTGTTTCTCCGATGGACGTGGCGTATCCCCCCAAACGAATTTCGTTGAGCTCGGTTTCCAGTTGCTCCAGCGTAGTGATCTTTGAGAATGGCCAGGGAGGTACGCCTTGAGCATAGATGCTGCGCACGACTCTCTTGGGAAGCACTGCTAGTTGTGCCTTGCCTCCAGCGGAGCAATGGGAGGGCATGCTGCTGCCAGTGAGCGGGCGGGCCCTGAACGGGTGGGGGGACTCGCTGCAATCCACGTAGCGGACTTGTGTGTTTTCCAGGACAACAAGGTGAGTGGTTTCACCCGTCACTCGGGTGAGTTCGACCAGTAAGGGTGCCAGAACAGTGCGCATGGCTGAAACTCTGGGCGGATAGATGGCACTTGCGCTCATCTCGGCACCCAAACCGTAGCGGCGGTCGGCACGCTGGGTCAGGAAGCCGCGGTCCCGCATTGTGGCAAGAATTCGTTGTGCGGTGGAGGGCGACGCGTCAATGTGGCGGGCTGCCTCAGCCACCGAGAGCCAGCCGCTCTTTTTTACTTCGACCAACAAGGCCATTGCCTTGTCCACTGAACCAATCAACTGGTACCTCCTCGGCCTCACAAGTCTAACTGTTCCACTTGGTTGCACAATACGCAATGCGTAATTTGTATTGCTAATAGTGAAATCTGTGACTAGAGTCACTTGATGTTGCATATTGAGCTATGCACCCATCTTGTTGCGGACTAAGGGATATGTGCCTCTGCGGCTTGCGCAACCTTCGGAAGGAAACAAAAATGCGTTCTCTCGTAAAATTCTCGGTGGCTTCCGCTGCAGCGGGCTTGGCCTTGACCATGGTCGCCTGCGCCAGTGATGGCGGAGCGAACGATGAAGCTGCCAACAAGCCCGAGGTCACCCTTTCGGTGGCAAACTTTGACCCGGAGAACACGGCGCTGTCCAAGTCCTTCCAACTGTGGATGGATGAAGTTGAAGGCAGGAGCCAAGGACGTATCGGCTTTGAAGTTTTCTACAACGGGTCACTGTGTGGCACCGCCGACATGAATGACTGTTTGCGGGACGGGATCGCGGATATTGGATTCAGCTCCAGCGGGTACGCCCCTGCTGACTTCCCCCTTGCCGAATTGGGATCGCTGGGCTTCCAATCCACAGATATGCAGGCCTCTTCGGACGCGCTGCAGCAGCTGTATTCGGAATCCGAAGAAATGCAGGCCGAATTCGCTTCGGCGAATCAGCGTTTGCTGTTCTTCAGCCCGGCTGGCGCCCATGCGATCGCTATGCGGGAAGAGATCTCCGGGCTCAAGGAGCTGGCGGGTAAGAGCATTCGGGCAACGGGTGGCCAGTCAATCTCCCTGGATGAGCTTGGTGCAAACCCTGTGGCCGCTGGACTGGGTGAAGTTTTTGAATCAATTGAACGCGGTGTGATTGCCGGTGGAAGCTTTGCGCCCGAGCTGGCCTCGAAAATTAGAATTTATGAAGTGGCCCCGTATTTCTACGATACCGGTGCCTACACCGGCGGCATTATTCAGATGATGTGGACCATGAACAGCGGGGTGTGGGACTCGCTGGATCCGGAATTGCAGGGAGCAGTCGATGCAGCAACGGCGGCCGTCCAGCCGTTCGTTGCCAAAGATTTCCTGAACCCGGGTACCGAAGAAGCCTGCCGGGTCATGATTGAAGCAGGTGCAACTTTCAATGAAATCGGCCCGGAAGCCGACGGAAAGGCGTGGGCCGAGTCAGCCAAGAAGCGGTTGGAAGAAACGTGGCTGGCCAATGCTGCAGGGTCGGCAGAAGCACCCGACGCACTGCTGGATCGATACCAGGAACTGATTGTTGAGCGTGACTCGGGCGATCACCGTACGGCAGCGCAGATCTGCATGGAACTGCAGTAGCCCTTCCGACTAACCCACTGATAATCATTGGAAGGAAAGCCATGCGTACCCTCGACAGGCTTGTCGGTCGCGTTTCACAGGCATTCGGCATAGTCGCCGCTGCTGGTGTTGCAGCGATCATGGTGGCCATCGTCAGCGATGTCACCGTGCGTATACTCACCAACAGATCCATTAATGGAATCTATGAACTAGTGGAATCCCTCGTCATTGTTGTCGCCTTCATGGGATTGGCATATACAGAGCGGGCCGGTTCGAGTGTCCGGGTAACTCTGCTAACCGAACGTCTGAGCCCGGGAGTATCCCGTGTGGTCCGTTCGATTGGTGTGATCGCGGCTGCTCTGACGGCTGCCTGGATTGCCTATTCATGCTGGGGCAATGCGTTCTCCTCGGTTGGCAGGGGAGAGGTGCGCCAGGGACTGGTGGCCTTCCCCATGTGGCCTGCCCGCCTGCTGGCGGCCCTGGGCATGACGCTGGTTGCCATCGAGTTCGTCATGACGGCGATACGCATTTGGCTCCGGACGGAAACCGATGAACCTTTTGCTTCTCAGCCGATGGCGGTTGCCGAGCCTGAGGCAACGCCCGGGACTACCTTGGTAGGGAGCAACGGATGACCCCGGACGTGGTTCTCCTGATCGCCTTTGGCGTGTTTTTTGTACTCCTGTTGGCCTCGGCCCCGGTGGCGTTTTCCCTGGCTGCCAGCGGAGCCGTCGGGATCTTGCTGCTGCGCAGCGCTGATCAAGCCACCGCGGCGCTGGGTAATACTGCGTTCCAGGCGCCTTCGGACTACAACCTTTCAGTAATACCGATGTACATCCTCTTGGGCATGCTGGCCGTACACGGGCAATTGGCAGCCAGGGTCTTCAGGCTTGCATCGATTGCACTGGGCCGTCTGCCCGGAGGCCTCGGCGTGGCGACGGTCGCAGCCTGTGCTGGATTCTCTGCGGTATCTGGATCCAGCCTGGCGACAGCGGCCAGCTTGGGCAAACTCTCGGTGGGCGAGATGCGCCGTTATGGATACCGGCCATCATTCGCCACCGGCATTGTCGCTGCGGCCGGCACGCTCGGTGTGCTGATTCCGCCCAGCGTGATGTTGGTGATGTATGCGGTCATTGCCGAAGAATCGATTACTCGGGTGCTCGCCGCCGGTATTGTCCCGGGACTTCTCTCCTTCGTGATGGTTGGCATCTACGTGATGCTAAGGGCTGGAAATAATATCGCGGTTCCGCAGCCGGGCGAGCTCCCGGCGGCCGTTGCATCCGCAGGGGGAGTCCTGGCGTCCAGGCTGAAATCGCGCCCGAGGGAATTGGTCTCAGCCGGTGCAGAACGAACGACCCATGGAGACGGCAGTCAGCCGAACCCCCAGATCGGTGCAGCGACGGATGGAGCCGAAGCGGACGGAAGCCCGGTCGCAATGTTCCGCGCCCTGGCCTGGATCACGATCATCTTCGCCATTATCTTAATTGGCACTTTTACCGGTTTGTTCACCATCGTTGAGTCGGCCGCATTCGGTGCTTTCACCGCGTTGATCATGGTTTTTGTCGAGGTGGGTAAGCGCGGTGGACGCACCGTCCTGAAGCGGCTGTACGAATCGGTGATGGACAGCGCCGGAACGACGTCGATGGCCTTCGGACTGATGATCGGGGCAGCAATTTTTTCTGTCTTCCTTGTCATGACCAGAGTCCCGATGCGACTATCCACTTGGGTCGCTTCCCTCGATGTTCCGCCACTCGTTGTAGTGGTCCTGATACTGGTGATGCTTCTCCCGCTGGGCATGTTCCTCGATGCCTTCGCGATCATTATTATCGTGGCGCCGCTGGTCCATCCCATCATCACTCAGCTCGGATTTGACGGGATCTGGTTCGCCATTCTTTTCACCGTGATGATCGAAATCGGCATGATCACTCCGCCGGTGGGGATGAACGCATTCGTCGTTTCGACGGCAACGGGGGTGAAGCTGGAAGACACGTTCAAGGGGCTGCTTCCCTTCGTCCTGCTGCAGATCGTGTTGGTGGCAATCCTCGTGGCGGTGCCGGAAGTGGTCACCTGGCTTCCTAACCGTCTCGAGTAGCAGTCACCTCCCGGAACATATCTGCGCCCTGGTCCAGGCTCCGGGGACAAGTCAATGCGGACACAGTAAGAAAGTAGAAGCGTCAATTTGAAAACGATCGAATCAAACAGCAATAGTTCCAGTGGGCACGAACCCAGGCGACGTTTTGCCCCCGGCGATGTCACATGGACACCGGCACCCGACGGGAAGCCGCGCATGCGCGATTTCATGGAGGCTGCGAATTCCCGACACGGCTTGACGATGTCGACGTATCAGGACCTGCATAGATGGTCGGTCGAAGAAACATCAGTTTTCTGGGAAGAAATCGTCTGCTATTTCGATGTCCTGGGTGATGGCTTGGACACTGTGGGACTGGCAAACCCCAGCATGCCCGGGGCCAAATGGTTCGAAGGCTCACGGCTCAACTTCGCCGAAAACGTCCTGAGGTATTCGGTTTTGGAAGAAATGTCCAACGAACCGGCGATCCTGAGCATCGATGAAGGCAACAATAGCGACTGCATCACTTGGTCCGAGCTCGCCGATCAAGTTGGATCCTTGGCAGCGGCACTGCATCAGCGTGGGGTGAGACAGGGAGACGTGGTCTCCGCAGTGCTTCCGAATGTTCCGGAGGCAGTGATAGGCCTGTTGGCAACCGCATCCCTAGGCGCGATCTGGTCTATTAACTCGCCGGACATGTCCGTGGACGCGACGTTGGACCGGATTCGGCAGCTTGAACCCAAGGTACTCATCGGCATTGACGGCTACGAGTTCAAGGGGCGAAGAGTCGACTTGTCCGGGTATTTCGCCCGCGTTGCCGAGGGCCTGCCTCAGACGGATCAGCGCCTGCTGGTTAGGAACCTCCAGGACAGCCCTGCAGCGTTCGCGGGTTTCCAGGATTTGGAGCCGTTGTTGCATGGCCACGATCGTGTTCGGCCCGTGCGTGTCCCCTTCGATCATCCGCTATGGGTGCTCTTTTCCTCGGGAACGACTGGTGCGCCGAAGGGTATCGTTCACTCCCACGGCGGCATCACGCTTGAGTCATATAAGGGCATTGGGCTTCAGCAGGGCATGGGACCGCAGGATCGCTACTATGTTGCAGCAAACACTTCCTGGATGGTGTGGAACACCCTGGTTAACACGATGGTGGTGGGTACCTCGGTGGTCACCTATGCAGGTTCACCGGCGGTGGGGGGAGTGGACCGGCAATTCGATATCCTCGCCCGGACGGGAGCTACGATGTTCGCGACCGGGGCGGCTTACCTGACGATGGTCGAGAAGTCTGGCGAAGAACCGGGACGCAAATTCGATCTGTCGGCATTGACCCGTGTTATGTCTACGGGCTCGCCGCTGCCGCCGAGCACCTGGAGCTGGTTCCATGAGGCCGTGAAGCTGGATGTCCATCTCGGCTCCGACTCCGGTGGCACCGATATCTGTTCCGGTTTCCTCGGCTCAAATCCACTGGAACCGGTACGGCTCGGTGAACTTCAGGGGGCATGCCTGGGCGCCGCGGTCGAAACCTGGACTCCGTCCGGGGAAAGAGTGATCGGGAAACTGGGCGAAATGGTGGTTACGAGCCCGATGCCGTCGATGCCGTTGTTCTTCTGGAATGATCTCGATGGTCAGCTCCATCAAGACGCGTACTTTGACCAGTACCCCGGGGTATGGCGGCACGGTGACTGGATCACTGAAACTGAGCGCGGGTCCTTCATGGTGCATGGTCGATCCGACGCCACTCTGAATCGAAACGGGGTCAGGCTGGGCACCGCAGACATCTATGCCGTTGTCGACGACATACCGCAGATCAAGCAGTCGCTCATCCTCGGCATCGAGATCCCGGGCGGGGACTATTACATGCCGCTGTTCGTAGAGCTGGCCGAAGGCGTGGAACTTGATGAGAGTCTGATCGCGCTCCTGAATTCGGAGATCCGTAGGCGTACGACTGCCAGACACGTCCCAGATGAGATCGTGGTTGTGCCAGGGATCCCTGTGTCCCACTCGAACAAGCGGCTAGAAGTTCCCATCAAGAGGCTCTTCCTCGGGTTCGAGCTTGAACGTGCCCTTAACGTGGGCAGCGTTGCCAACCCGGAGTTTCTGCAGTGGTTCGTTGACTACGCGAATGAGTTCAGGCGTGACAGGCTCGAAAACGGCAACTAGCGGCAACCAGTAAACCGGTGCCCGGGGAAGGCTGCTCCAGTGCACGTTCCGGACTGTTGCTTTCGCTGACCCTCCACAACCCTTGGCGGGGGGTCTGCGCCGAGGCGGTTACCCACATCGTTGGCGGGGACGCGTCCGGGCAGGCCGCCGCCACCTAGGTTGCTGGGATGGCCACACACCGCTGGGACACCGAACCCGCCGACACGCTGCCATCGGCTCCGGGAGCCCGCCGGCGGGATCCCGGGCCGGATGACACCACACGGGCCGAAGCCCGGCAGCCTTCCCCCAGGGAATCGAACGGGTCCATGCCTCGAATGGGCAGTGATGAAGCGGCATTCGACGAGGGGACGGCGGAACAGTTCCCCCGGAGGTGGCGGTTTCCGCTGCGTGGGGCCGTTCTGGCGGCCTGCCTGCTGCTCGCGGCAGCGATGGCCGTGCCGCTGGTTCAGAACAGGGAGCCGCAGGAGACATTTGCCGTGGAACTCAGTGCTGAGGCGGATGGGACCGGCAACTCTCCTGCCGATCAAGGCCCTGCCGGGAAAATTCCTGCCGAAGCCGCTGCCGGGGACCAAGCGGCCAAACGCCAGAACCCTGCCGGGGAGCCAGGGCAGACGGATGCTGAATCACGGCAAGAGTTGTTGCCGGACCCGGACCGGGTGGGAGCGAGCGGCACAGAACTGGTGGTTCATGTGGCAGGGGCGGTCACCAGGCCGGGAATCGTGCGGATCAAGCCCGGCGGACGGGTGGCAGACGCGGTTCAGGCTGCCGGGGGTGCCGCGCCCGACGCTGACCTGGCGCAGGTGAACCTCGCAGCGCTGATGGAAGACGGCAGCATGGTTGTGGTTCCAGCGGTCGGTGAGCAGACGGCTGCGCCGGTCGGCATTTCAGCACCAGGGAACCCTCCTGGTCCAGCCGGAGGCGGCGCGGGAAGCAGCTCCCTGAACGGTGCGGCAGCAGGACCGGTGAACCTCAACACGGCCAGCGACGCCGAGCTCCAGACTCTGCCCCGGGTCGGCCCGGTCCTGGCGGCACGGATTATCGCGTGGCGGACGGACCACGGACGGTTTGCCCGGCCAGAAGACCTGGATGCTGTTCCCGGAATCGGGGAGACCATGCTCGCAGCGCTTTTGCCGCTGGTCACGGTCTGACTCGCCCCGTGGGACCTGTAATCCGGTGCCGGCGGTGGTGAGAGGGCGAAGCCGCTGGGCCCGGTACACGGCCGCTGCAGTGTCCCCGGCGGCCGCCAGCGGCTCTCACACAACAGGGCCTAGCGGGGCCGGACCTGATCAAGCTGGGTCTCACCCGCCCGGGCATAACCAGCCGGGGGCTCAGCCTTCCGGACCAAACCCGCCCATGCACCATCCGCTCGGAGCGCCGGGTGCTGCTGCGGCGATCCTTCGGTATGTGCGGGACGGCAGGAAGCACGCCGGAAGCGTCACCAAGAAGATCCTTGGAGCGTCGGGTCCTCCGGCGCCGCCCCTGACCGAGCTTCGACTGGTGCCCGTCGCGGTGTCCGCCTGGATAACGGCTGCTGCTGCAATCCGGATGCCGGCACCGGCAGCCTGCCTCGCTGGAGGCGCAGGAACGGCTGTGCTGCTCTTCCTGCTCGCTGTCATCGTCGTACGGCGCAGCGGCACGATTCGGAACGTGGCTGCAGCGGTCCTGGCACCCCTGGCGGTCGCCGTCCTGGTCGCTGCCGCTGCCGGAACAACCCTCATGCACCGAACCGGCGGTCCAGTCCAGGAATCGATCACCGGACAGGCGGTCATCACCGGAGAGTTCCGGGCGCTCGGGGACGCCCGCGCCGGAACACCGGACCGCTTCAGCGGAGATTCCCGCTACCTGGTGGAAGCACAGCTGCTGAGCTTCACCCATGACGGGATGCGGTCATCGTCCCGGACCCCGGTGCTGGTGATCGGCGACAGCGCTTACGCAGGAATCCGGCTCGGAGACAGCTTTTCCACTTCCGGACCGCTTGCGGCAACCCGCCCCGGAGACCGGATGGCGGCGGTGCTTCGCACCGGACGGGCACCGGCTCATACCCCGGCAGCCGGCCTCTACGGAATGGCGGCGGACCTGCGGACGAACTTCGCGGAACGTTCCGCTGGCCTGGGCCGGACTGATGCTGCGGGACTGCTTCCCGGCATGGTGCTGGGGGACCGGACCGCCCTCCCGGAAGACCTCGCCGCCGCCATGACGGACACCGGACTGACACATCTGACAGCCGTTTCCGGTGCCAACTGCAGCTACCTCATGGCTTTTATCTTCCTGCTGGCGCGGATGCTGCGGCTGCCCAGATTGTGGGCAGCCGCCGCGGGACTCGCAGCCCTCGCCGCGTTCGTGCTGGTGGTACGCCCTGACCCCAGCGTGCTGCGCGCAGCGGTCATGGGGTCAATCGGTACAGCCGCGGTGCTGACCGGGCGCGGCAAGGTTCCCGCGGCACTGCTGTGCCTTTGCGTCACGGTCCTTCTAGCAGCTGACCCGTGGCTGAGCGGCAGCTACGCGTTCATTCTTTCGGTGTGTGCCACGGCCGGGCTGATTTCCCTGGGACCCAGGTTCACGGCGGCGCTGGAGCGGGTGCTGCCCCATCCGCTGGCAGTTCTCACAGCTGTGCCGCTGGCTGCACAGATTATCTGCGCCCCGGTGCTGATCCTCCTGCAGCCCCAAGTCCCGATGTACTCCCTGCCCGCCAACATTGCCGCAGCACCGGTCGTACCCATGGTCACGATTGTGGGAATGGCAGCCGTCATTCTTGCCTCCGTACTACCGGCGCTGGCGTTCCCGCCTCTGTGGGCAGCTGGAACCGGAACGGGATGGGTAGCGGCGGTGGCCCGGTTCTTCGCTGAGGCGCCCGGAGCCCTGCTGCCGTGGATGTCCGGAGCCACGGGGGCAGCACTGATGGCCGCGGTGAGCGCGGTCCTGGCCGGCGGCATCCTCCTGCTTGGCGGGAAACGGGCAGGTCAGCCCGCCGGTGAACGGACCCCACCCAGCACAGGCCAGCATGGCCTGACCTGCAGGAGTAAACGCTGGCTGGCCGCCGGAGCTGCCCTGCTGCTCGCGGGGACGGCGTTCCTTTGGTGGCGGCCGGGTGTGCGGGCCCCCATGACTACGGATTGGACTGCTGCCGCCTGCGACGTGGGGCAAGGTGATGCGATGGTGATCAGGACCGGGCCCGCCGCGGCGATCGTCATAGATGCCGGCCCCGATCCAAGGGCACTGGATAGCTGCCTCGATCAGCTCAGGATCGACACCGTGGACTTGCTCGTGATCAGCCACGTCCACGCCGACCATTACGGCGGAGCAGAGGCAACAGGGGATGGGCGGAAGATGCACGGCCTTGCCTTTTCCTCAGCCGAGACTGAACTGCCACGCCAGATCTCCAGCCTGGCCGCTGGCTTCGGAGTGGCCCCGCAGCGACTTTCCCGCGGGACGCACGGTCAAAGCGGAGCTGTGCAATGGCAGGTTCTCTGGCCCCCGGCCGACAAATTATCGGTTGGCTCAGGCGCAGGGATGCACCTGACCGAGAATGATGCCAGTGCCGTCCTGCTGCTCCAGACAGCGGGCCTTACGTTTCTGTTTGCCGGTGATATCGAAGAAGATGCCGCGATGCGCCTGCTGCAATCCACACCGGCGTTGAGGGACACACGGGTAGATGTCTTGAAAGTGGCACATCATGGCGCACGCAACGGTGGCGCAGCGCTGCCCGCTGCCCTCCGCCCCAAGCTTGCGCTCATTTCGGTGGGGGCGGAAAACACCTATGGGCATCCGTCACGGAACACTCTGGAAGCCTTGGAAGCGGCTGGGGCACAGATAGCCCGCACTGATCTGCTGGGGAGCTTCACCTTGCGGACTGAGGGCAACCGTCTGGTCGTGGAACGGTTGCCGGGCAGCTAACCGGAGCCCGGAGCCCGGAGCCCGGAGCCCGGCCCAGCGGTCAGGGGCCCGCCGTGTGCCGCCCGAACGGCCATCCGCGGGACGTCCGGCACGGTGGCCCGGACGTATAGTAGCCCTGGCCCAAGCGGCAGGACTAGTTTCAGGGGCGCATAGCCAGGATCTGCTCGCGCAGAATATCAGCGTGACCGCAGTGCTGGGCGAGTTCGCGCAGAACGTGGAGCTGCACCCACCTCAGCGGCAGTGGTCCCCGCCTGTTGCCCCGGAGCAGGTCCTCCCCGCTCATACCCACAACGGCCTCCCGGGATGCGGCAACTGCCTCGGCATAGGCGGCCAGCACAGAACCGATGCTGTCCGTTTTAGTCAGGTCAAAGGATTCCCCGGGTGTTTCCGGCAGGCCGAGTTCCGCGCGGGAACGGCCGGTGACGGCTTCACCGAACCAGACTTTTTCCACGAAGGCAGCGTGTTTGAGCAGTCCGAGCAGAGTGGTCTTGGAGGGCACCAGCCGAATCCTCACCTCCTGTTCTGTCAGGCCACGCAGAGACCCGGCCAGCATCTCGCGGTGCTGGTCGATGAAGGTGGCGGATTGGATGTCGGCAGGGGCCAGGTACACCGATGCGTCGTCGGGATTCGTCACGATATTCCTTCCAGTCAAACCGTGCAGCGGCGGGTTCAGCTCAGGCAACCCGCCGACGGCGAAGGGTGGCCACCGCGACTCCGGCCAGTGCGAGGGCCCCGCCGAACAGGGCGGCAGCAGGCGGCACTTCCTGCAGCAGCAGCCACGAAAGCAGTACGACGACGGCCGGAACGGCGTAGGTCGAGGCAGCGGTCCGGCCAGCGCTGGACCGTGACAGGACGTATCCCCAGGTAGTGAACGCAATAGCAGTGGGGAAAACGCCCAGGTAAACGACGGCAAGGGTTGAGGAGAGCGGTGCCGCGCTGACGGCTTCGATCAGCTGCGGCGTAAACGGCAGGCAGGAAATCGTGCCGGCGAGACAGCCAATCCAGGTCATGGTGGGAGCATCCACATGCCGCAGGAGGCTCTTCTGCAGCGTCGCCGCACCTCCGTAGAGAACCGCCGCCAGCAGCCCCAGACCCACGCCGAGGGCATCGAAGGTGCCCGACGACGTCGACACCGCGATGATCACCACCCCGATGAAGGCGATGACCATGCCGGCAATCAGCCGCCGCGGAAACCCCTCGCCCAGGAAGAGCCCCGCCAGGACCGCGACGATCATCGGTGCAAGGTTGACCAGCAGGGCAGCGGTTCCGGCATCAACGTGCTGCTCGGCAGCGTTCAGCGCCACGTTGTATACGCCGAACCAGGCCACGCCCCACACGATGACGAGGACAAGGATCCGCCCCCGCGGCAGCCGCTTGCCGGAGGCAGCTGCCAGCGGTTCCCCGCGCCGGCGGTCCCGCGCCCGGGTGGCGAGCAGCATCAGCGCCAGGGTAAGGGTTCCAACGGCGATCCTGCCAAGGGTGAGGGCGCCGGGGGAGTAGTCGGCGGCAGCGGCCCGGATACCGACAAAGGCTGATGCCCACAGAAGCACGGTCACGGCGATGGCAGCCCAGACGAGCTTCCCTTCGCCGTTTGTTCGCAGGGGCGCGGCGGAAGGAGGAGCTGGAGTCATTGGACGATCATTGCCGTTTCCTGCCCGCGGCACCAGTTGCGGTTTTGAACGTTTCCTGGACGAGGGAAGGTCCTCCGCCGGCGCGCCGATTGTGGCTGAAACGACGGCAGGGGGAGTTGGCCCCAGACGCAGCGCGTGG